>CALWBB010000013.1 GCA_944375885.1 uncultured Merdimonas sp. | reverse complement strand
GCCGGGCCTGCCTGATCTGGCTGGATGAAAATGAGACGGCTGTGAAGCTTATCCTGCTTGAGGGCACGCCGGGAATGTCTGGAGAGACAGCCCAGGAAGAGACGGATCAGGAGGAGACAATCCAGGAGGTTCCGGCCCAGGAAGAGACAGCCCAGGAATAATATGATATAAGAAAAGGGAAGGCAGGAACAGATGATAAAAGCAGCCTTTTTCGACATCGACGGTACGCTGATGGCACACAGCCTTGGCTGTGTGCCGGAGGATACCCGGCGTGCGCTGGAGGAATTAAAAAAGCGCGGCATCCTTGTGTTTACCTGCACAGGGCGTCATATTCTGGAGCTGGAGGAGCTTGGCCTTACCAGCCTTGGCTTTGACGGCCATGTACTCCTGAACGGGCAGCTCTGTCTGGATAGAAATCGAAAGGTTTTGGCAGAGGTGTCTGTGCCCAGGGAAGATATGGAGAGGATCTTTCCGGTCTTTGAAGGAAAGGAGATCCCGACAGCCTTCGTGGAGAAGGAACGAATCTACATCAATTTTATTGATGACCGGGTGCGGACGGCCCAGAGGGCGATTTCCACGAATCTTCCGGGGACAGGCTGCTGGGCGGGGGATACCGTTTATCTGGTAAATCTTTTTGCGGAGGATGAGACGGTTCTCCGGGTGATGGAGCGGCTTCCCCATTGCCGCATGACGCGCTGGAATCCCTATGGCGTCGATATTATCGCGAAAGGCGGCGGGAAAGAAAAAGGGATGGAACGGCTCATGGAGTATTTCCGAATCGCCAGGGAAGAGACGATCGCCTTTGGAGATGGGGAAAACGACATGGAAATGCTGGAATATGCCGGAATCGGTGTCGCAATGGGAAACGCTGAGGAGAAAGTAAAGGCCTGCGCGGACTATGTGACGGCAGCAGTGGACAAGGGAGGCATCCTGCTGGCCCTGCGGCATTTTGGGATTTTGTGAGAAGGGCTGAAGCGCAGACTGCCCTTTTCGTTTGTGATATGCCTAAACACTATGTCAAAGAGGAGGTTCCCTTTGCGGACAACCGCATCGGGAACCTCCTCTTTGACATGAATTGGAATGAGGGGCAAGTGTTTCAGCAGGACTGGATGTTAGAAGCGCCGGTATTTCCAAAAGTTTTGGTGATTTCCAGATCTACCTGCTGTTCGGTAATCCTTTCCGGAGAGGAGAGCTCGAAGTATACATAGCTTCCCTCCGTGGTCTTCGCATAGCCGGCTGCCGTATAAACGGTGCCGTCCGGCAGCTCCTTATTGAAAAAGAGGCAGGTATGTGTATCACGTTCAACCCAGTCGCCAATTGTATAGGCGATACCCTTTTCCTGAAGCTCTACCACATCCTCTGATACATAATCAGAAAGGATCTCGTCCAGAATCCACTGCTCGGTTTCCTCCAGTTCCACATAAGTAAGAGAAAAGTCCGGTGTGTCCTTTGCCGGAAGGTTCGTCTCTCTTAATATGCTGCCATTTGTCAGTACAGGAGCTGTTAAGGCGGAGGTCTCCGTTTTCAGGAATATGGGGTTCAGATAAAGGACTGGCAGGAGTAATCCGGCCATGCAGTACAGTGATAACTTCTTCATAAGCCCACCTCTTTGCTTAAATTTCCGCAGAAGGAAAAACATTGCTTTTCATTCTCCGGAAATAGTTTCCCTTTCTTTTCATTAAGTATACGCGAAAAATATTACAAAAATATGAAGAATGATTTGAAATTATATTATAATTTCTGAAATTAAATTAAAGAAATCAGATAAAACAACATATATCAACATTATTCCCAGAAACAAGACAAAAACTCACAGGGGACGGCGGATGCAGTGAAGTATCTTCCTGGGGAAGGGACTGCATATAGTTTGTTCTCGGACTGTCCGCATCCCTTCCTGTCGCATATATTATGGAAGAATATTCCATTACGGTTCACTGCACACTCCACTGACAAGGAAGCGCTTTTAAGTGATACCCCGTATCAGAGAAAAAACATTGAAATTATAGAGGTACGGGAATATAATACGACATAGTTCGTGCAAAAATCGAAATGGCTGCGGGGCTTAATGGCCCCGGGTGATATGGACATAAAATCTTGGAGGAATATGTGATGGCATGGAAACGCAGACAGCTTTATAACTATACGATTCAGGCCTGCTTTGTCGCTTATATTGTGCAGGCCATAGGCAATAATTTCGCGCCGCTTTTGTTTCTGACCTTTCAGTCGGCGTATGGAATCCCACTGTCAAAGATCACACTTCTGATTACCTTTAATTTCTGTATCCAGCTGCTGATCGACGCCTTAAGCGCCCGCTTTATCGATAAAATAGGCTATCGGGCTTCGGTTATGCTGGCCCATATCTGTTCTGCGGCGGGGCTGGTGCTTCTGGCTGTTCTGCCGGAGCTTTTGCCGGATCCGTTCGCGGGCCTTCTGCTTGCGGTGGCGGTCTACGCGGTGGGGGGAGGGCTTATCGAGGTTCTGGTAAGTCCGATTGTGGAAGCCTGTCCTGCAAAAAATAAGGAAAAGGCTATGAGTCTTCTGCACTCCTTTTACTGCTGGGGCCATGTGGGGGTGGTACTTCTCTCCACGGTGTTCTTTTCCATATTTGGAATCGAAAACTGGAAAATACTAGCGATTGTCTGGGCGCTGATTCCGGCCGCGAACTGTTTCCTGTTCTGGAAGGTGCCGATCTATTCCCTTCTGGAAGAGGGGGAGAGGGGAATGTCCCTCGCAGAGCTTCTAAAAAGCAGGATGTTTTGGCTGATCCTGGTTCTGATGATCTGCGCGGGGGCCAGTGAGCAGGCAGTCAGCCAGTGGGCTTCAACCTTTGCGGAATCTGGCCTTGGCGTGTCAAAGAGTATGGGAGATCTCTGCGGCCCGATGTTCTTTGCTGTTTTGATGGGAATGTCCAGGGCTTTGTATGGAAAATATGGCGAAGGGCTGCCTCTGGAGCTTTGCATGAAACTGAGCGCGGGCCTGTGTATTGTCAGCTACCTGGTGATTTCTCTTTCCCCGTGGCCGATTTTAAGTCTTCTGGGCTGCGGTGTCTGCGGATTTTCCGTAGGTATCCTCTGGCCGGGCAGCTTTAGCATTGCGGCTCGTTCGATTCCCAGAGGAGGTACGCTTTTGTTCGCGCTTCTGGCTCTGGGAGGAGACGTGGGCTGCTCCTTTGGGCCGGCATTTGTGGGAACCGTGTCATCGCTGGCCAGAGGCGATCTGCATATGGGAATTTTGACGGCTGCCATTTTCCCGGCGGCGATGCTGGCAGGCTGCCTGCTTCTGACTTTTGCGCTGAAAAGGCGGAGAGATTTAAAGGCGGCCAGGGCGTGACCGCAGCGGCAGCCTTACTGAAAAAATGATAACGATATTCTGGAGGGATTTCCTAAAAAGGAACTCCCTTCTTTTTTTGAAAAATATATTGACACAGTGTCAGAAAGGAGGTATAGTGAAGAAAAAGAAAAGTGACACAGTGTCAGAAAGGGCGGGATGCTTTTATGAAATCAAAGGTTTATTTTACAAAGGAGCTTACTCCGGAAGCGGTCGTGAAGTTGTACCATGCGCTGGGCATCGTGCTGCCGGGTAAGGTGGCGGTGAAGATTCACTCCGGCGAGCAGGGCAACCAGAATTTCCTGCATCCGGAATTCTGGAAGCCTATGGTGGATGAGATCCACGGCACGATTGTGGAGTGCAACACAGCTTACGGCGACGCCACAGGCGGCGTGCGCGACAATACGGAAGCGCATCTTAAGCTTCTGGAAGAGCATGGCTGGACAAAATACTTCGATGTGGATCTGATGGACGCCGAGGGGCCGGATGTGGTATGGCCCATTCCAAATGGAAGGATCCTAAAGGAGAACCTCCTGGGAAAGAATATTATGAATTATGATTCCATGCTGGTGCTGGCACATTTCAAGGGGCATCCGATGGGAGGCTACGGCGGAGCCCTGAAGCAGCTGGCCATCGGCTGCGCGTCCCGGGCCGGCAAAGCGCTGATCCATTCCGCAGGAAAGACGGATGACCGCTTCGAGACCTGGAACCAGCACGCCAGCAAGGTGGAGTTCCCCGAGGCCATGGCGGACGCGGCTTTCAGTGTGGCGGAGCATTTCAAGGGAAAGATCGCTTATGTGAACGTCATGAAGAATCTTTCCGTAGACTGCGACTGCTGTGTGGTGGCGGAGGATCCCTGCATGAAGGATATCGGAATTCTTTCTTCCCTGGATCCGGTGGCCATCGACCAGGCCTGCATCGATCTGGTGGTAAATTCGGATGACCCCGGAAGGGAGCATTTCATGGAGCGGGTAAACAGCCGCAACGGAATCCATACCATTGAGGCGGCCGCGGATCTGGGCATGGGTTCCCGGGAATACGAGCTGATTGAGCTGTAATGATTGCGGGCAATGACCGCAGGCAATGACCGCAGGCGAATGATTCTGGGAGAATGGCTGCGGGAGAACGACTGGGATAAAAGAAGAAAGGATGAGGCAGTATGGGTAAGACACTGACAGCGTATTTTTCCGCCAGCGGCGTGACGGGCCGCGTGGCTGAAGAGATTGCGGAGGCGGCAGGAGCGGATCTCTACGAAATCCGCCCGGCCAAGCCTTATACCGCGGCGGATCTGGACTGGACGGATAAGAAAAGCCGCAGCACCATAGAAATGAACGATCCTGCCTGCCGCCCGGCCATCGCGGAGCCGGTGACAGATATGGGACAGTATGACACCATATTTTTGGGCTTTCCAATCTGGTGGTATGTGGAGCCAAGAATCGTGGATACCTTCCTGGAGAGCTATGATTTTTCCGGGAAGACGGTGATTCCCTTCGCGACCTCCGGCGGAAGCGGAATCGGAAAGGCAGAGAAGAGCCTTCAGGCTCACTGCCCAGGCGCAGACTGGAAGAAAGGACAGCTTCTGAATGGATCCGGCGCCGGCGCCTGGGCCAGAAGCATGCTGGGAGTCTGAAAAAGGCTCCCGGCAGGGGAAAAGCGATGCCAAAGGGTTCTGAAGAACGGATCAACAGCAGAAAGGAAGAGATTATCGACGCCTGCGCTTCCCTGTATGAAACCATGGGTTTCCGGGATATCACGATCCGGGATATCGGGAGGAAGACTTCTTTTACCCGCACCTCCATCTATAACTATTTTCAGACGAAGGAAGAGATTTTTCTGGCCCTTCTCCAGCGGGAGTACGAGGCGTGGACGGCGGATCTGGAAGCCGTCTGCCAGGAAAACGAGGCGTTGTCTGTGGAAGGCTTTGCGGACGCGCTGGCCCGTTCCCTGGAGCGGCGGGGCTGTATGCTGAAGCTTCTGTGCATGAATCTCTATGACATGGAGGGGAGCAGCCGCCTGGAAAATCTGGTGGAGTTTAAAAGGGTCTATGCAAGAGCCAGGGAAAGCATAGCCCGCTGCCTGGCCAGATTTTTCCCAGCGATGTCACAGGAGGAGATCGAAGGCTTTCTGTACGCCTTTTTTCCGTTTTTGTTCGGCGTGTATCCCTATACGTCGATGACGGAAAAGCAGAAGGAAGCGATGGCTCTGGCAGGCGTCGGCTATCCCCGGTATTCCGTGTATGAAATTGTAAAGGATTTTGCTGTGAAGCTGCTGGGGAATCAAGGAGGCGGAAAAGAAGAGCAGGCGTCAGAGGAAAAGGGAAAGGAAGAACAGGCGTCAGAGGAATACGCAGGATGAAAATTACAGGCTCAAGATGGGAGCTTCAAATTGAAGATGACAATGGAAATGTGGCGGGGTTCAGCGGAGAAGCCTGTCCCGGAGAGTTCCTTGCGGACGCGGCTTCGCTTTGTTGGATACGGCATAAGGGAGAGGCCGCACAAGGAGACGGGATGGATCTAATCCGAAGAGTCACGGAATATACGAAGGACAGCAGCTGCCGAGTGTTGTTTTTTGACGCGGATCAGAAAATCCTGTTTGAGGATGAGCTGGAGCTGAAAACGGAAGCATATCTGTCAAAGACGTATCTTATTTTCCTGGCAGCGGTGGTGGTTCCTCTGGTGTTTGTGGCAGCTTTGCTTACTATGCTGGATGAGATCGATCGGATGGTCCGTCTGATCATAGATCTTGTCATGCTTCTGGCCGCTGTGCCGTTTCTCTTTTTGATGCTGCGGGTTGTGCGGCTTCATGTGGCGGCCAGGGGAGCAGTGATGACGGTCCGCCCAACGATTGGCAGGACGTACAGCTTTCCTGTATCAGAGATCACGAAGGTGATCCGGAAAGTCCGTCCGGATCCCATGGGAGCGCCGATCACGAGAGCGTCGATAAAGAAGCTTACGATCTGCACGAAAGCCAGGCGCGTAGTTCTCTGTGAGAGCATTACAGGCATCGAAGCCATAGACGCATATCTGGCCCGCCATGTGGATCCGGAACATATTGTGACGAGGGCTTAGCCTGTCAGCTCTGCGGTTCATTTCCGGGCGCCGCCTCCCGCAGGCAGGCCAGCAGCTGGTCGAAGCCGCCGTTTGGATAGACGGAAATGTCCTTTTCGTCCTTATTGATGAGGCAGTCGGTCAGAAGGAATACCTGCATGCCAAGCTTGGCGGCAATCATGTCTTCCGTGACGTCGTTGCCCACCATCAGGCATTCCTCTGGCGAAAGATTCATCCGCTTCAGGATTTCCTGATAGTAGGCGGGATTCGGCTTGCAAAAGCCGATGTTTTCATAGGTGGTGTAAAGTTCAAAATCTGCCGGTGAAAGGCCGGCCCATCGGATGCGGCTTTCGGTCGCGATGGCGGGGAAGATTGGATTCGTCGCCAGAGCGGTCCGAAGGCCCATTTCTTTTGCGGCACGGACTGTCTCAGCGGCCTTTGGATTGCAGCCGCAAAGCGCTTTTGCTTTCTGGAAATCCGCAGCGTAAAAGTCTTCAAAGACAGGCAGATCCTGCAGGGCACGCTCCCCGTAGAGCTCGGTAAAGCGCGCCCAGAAGGCGGCTTCGTTGCTGCGGCTGCCGTCGTTTTTCACCATGGCCGCCGTTCCAGCCCAGACGGCGTCCACCAGCTGCTTTGGCTCATAGCCCAGAGGGGCGAGCCGGGCGGCCAGCAGTTTAAAATAGCCTTTCGTAAATTCTGCGTTGTCCATGGGAAGGAGCGTGCCGTCCAAATCAAAGAGGACGGCCTTTAAATTGGAATATTTCATGGGGCACCTCGTTAAAAAAATACTGGTTTCGAAACTGAATCCAGTATATCCAATTCCGCAGGGAAACACAAGGAAGGATTTGCGGCTGTTTGTACATATGCAGATTTTTTCTGCTCAGATATACAAAAGCAAGTGGTTTCAGGCCTGTTTTGTCCTTTTAGGCGGGAAATACTGCGTGGATTGTACATATAGAAGTTTTTTGATTCGTAGTATACAAAATTTTCATGATTCTTGGATATACGCGTCACATTTTTTTATATATGGAAAATGAGAGAGTTGTGCAGCCTCATTTGGGGAGAAATGCAGCTTTTTTGCGCAGATATTGTATATCAGCAGCAATTTTTTTGCCATATGTACAAACTTCTTTCTGCCGGCCGCAGAAGAAAAACTTCTTCGGGGGGCTTATAGCCGCCGGAGAAAAACTTCTTCGGGGCTTTCAGAGACTTCCGGAGTATGATACAATCAAAGCATAGAAAAGCGAATGAAAGGGGGAGATTCTATGAAACTGCGGCCCGGAACACTGTGGCGTGTGCCGGTTTTCTGCATCATTGCGAGCTGGCTCAGCTATTACATCACGATTTACGGAGGATTTCTTTATATGGTCCGGACCACTGGCGCGGACGGAGCTGTGGAGGTCTCTGTGGATCCGCTCCGTTCCACGCTCTTTCAGGGGGTACTTTTCCTGGCGATACTGCTGCTCGGGGGACTGTGGGCCTTCCGGTCTATGACAAAGCTGGAGATTGCCGCGTCGGCGGCCCTGGTTTCTGCGGTGTATCTGGTGGTGATTCTGCTGCAGCTGTACCTGCCGGGCTTCCCGCCTGCCTTAAGCGTCTGGCTGGCCCCGTTTCAGAACTGGAAGGGAATTCTTTCCTCTCTTTTGCTGCGGTTTATGAATTTCCATCTTGCTCTTGTCGCGTCCGCCTTCGCGCCGTTTTTGTTTGTGCCCTTTGGAAGGCGGCAGAAGGACTGAAGTCCCGGCCGGATATGGAGCGGATATAGATATGGACCTTACGAAATCCTGCAAAATTGCAGGATTTCTGTTATCAGGCAGTAGGGCTGGCGTGCTACTCTTTCTACATCAAGCGAGAAAGAGGTGTGATTGGACATGAATTTGCCGGAGAATAAGAAGATGAGAAGCTATCTGGATCTGATCCCGATTTCGGCCAGGGTGCGCAGGCGTCAGAACCGGATGATATTGCTGTGCATCACGATTGCCGTCCTTTTGGTAACTACCATTTTCAGCTCTGCGGATATGACGCTCCGGGGCGAGAGCATCGCCCTGCGGGAGAAGCATGGAAGCTGGCATATCCGGCTGGACCAGGTTGCGGAGAAGGCCGCGGAGGAAATCAACCGGAGGCCGGACGTCACGGCGGCAGGCTGGTCTTCTGTATTGAACGCGGACGCGGATCAGCCCTGGTACGTCGGGGAAAGAAAGGCCGCGCTGTACGGTACGGACGAGACGTACCTGGAAGCGCTTGCAGGCGGCATGGAGGAAGGGACGTTTCCGCGAAATGACGGGGAGGTGGCGCTCAGCTCAAATGCCGATCTTGCCCTGGATGTGGAACCGGGCGATACGGTGACGCTGGAGACGCCTGCGGGGGCTGCGGAATATACGGTGTCTGGCTTCGGCTCGGACGAGCGGGAGTATTACGAAGGGCAGACGTATCTGGTGGCGGTCTATATGACAGAGGCGGCCTTTAAGGCGCTGCTGGAGGAAAACGGTGTCTCGGCGGCTTCGTCCTCCTTTTATGTGCAGTTTGAGAGCGCGGCGGCAGCGGCAGAGGCCAGGGAGGAGCTGCAGGCGCGGTATCAGCTGCCGGAGGACAGCATACAGGAAAATACGGCGGTCATGGGCCTGGCCGGGCAGAGCAGCAGCGAGGCTGTGAAAAATATCTATGGGATAGCCTTCGTCCTTTTCTTTCTGGTGCTGCTGGCCGGGGTGCTGATGATCTCCGGCGGTATGAACAGCAATGTGGCCCAGCGGACGAAGTTCTTCGGCATGCTGCGCTGCGTCGGCGCGAGCCGGCGGCAGATCCGCCGTTTTGTGAGGCTGGAGGCGCTGAACTGGTGCAGGACGGCGGTCCCGGCAGGTCTGATCCTGGGCACGCTCATCACCTGGGCGGTCTGCGCGCTGCTGCGCTTCTTCATCGGCGGGGAGTTCGCCTCCACTCCGGTGTTTGCCGTAAGCCCTGCGGGGCTGGGGGCCGGTGCGCTGTCCGGCGTGGTGACGGTTCTTCTGGCGGCGCAGGCCCCGGCCAGGCGGGCGGCGAAGGTCTCTCCCATGGAGGCTGCGTCCGGAAGCAGCGGAACCGTTCCGGCGGTGCGCCGCACAGGAAGGCTGCTTTTCGGAAAAGCGGAATGGACTCTGGGGATCCGCCATGCGGCAGCCTCCAGGAAAAACTGGTTTTTGATGACGGCAAGCTTTGCCTTAAGCATCGTTTTGTTCCTCTGCTTTTCGGTAGGGCTTGATTTCGCCCGGCAGCTGGTGCCGACGCTCAGGCCCTGGCAGCCGGACCTTAGCCTGAACGGCTATGCCAACGCTCTTTTGCTGGAGCCGGAGCTTTTGGAGGAGATCCGGGAGATTCCCCAGGTAGAAGAGGTCTACGGCGTCTCGTACCTGGGGCAGGTTCCGGCCGCGTCCTCCAGAGCCGGGGTCAGCGCGGTGAATCTCATGGCCTACACGGAGGGGCTTTTGGAGAGTATGAAGGGAAGCGCCGTGGAGGGCGATCTGTCCGCGGTCTGCGGAGACAGCGGGCAGGCCGCGACGATCCAAAGCCAGGACAATCCCCTGCAGGCCGGGGATACCCTGCAGATAGGCGGAGAGGAAATCACCATCGCCTGCGCAGTCTCTTCCGGTCTCTATTCCAGCGAATTCAGCGTGATCTGCTCGCCGGAGACCTTTAAGCGGCTCACCGGGGAAGAAAATTACAGCCTGATCGGCGTACAGCTGGCGAAGGGAGCGTCGGATGACACCGTCCGACAGATCAGCAGCCTGGCAGGCAGAGACGTCATTTTTGAAGATCTGCGCCAGGGGAACCGGGACGACGCGGCGACCTACCTGGCGGCGCAGCTTGTGGCCTACAGCTTCCTGGCGGTGATCGCGGTGATTACGCTCTTTCAGATGCTGAACAGCGTTTCCATGAGCGTAACCGCCCGCGCCAGACAGTACGGCGCCATGCGGGCGGTGGGCATGGACGGCAGGCAGCTTGCGGGCATGATCACAGCGGAGGCCCTGACCTATGCGGTCTCCGGCCTTATAGCGGGCTGCGGGGCTGGCGTGGTCTTAAGCCGCGCCCTGCACCTTCTGCTGCTCACGAAATATTTCGGTATGCCCTGGAGTCTGCCGGTCACGAAGCTTTTGCTGATTCTTGTGTTTGGCTTCGCCGCCGCCTTCCTGGCGGCCTGGGCGCCGGCCAGGCGGATCCGCAGAATGCCGGTTACGGATACCATCGGTGAGCTGTGAGGACATAGATGAGGTGGATAGAAAGATGAAACGCATTCTTTTTGTGGAGGATGACAGGAGCCTGCTCCAGGGCCTGTCCTTTGCGCTAAAAAAACAGGGCTACGCGCTTACGGCGGCTCGGACAAGGGCGGAAGGGGAGCGGCTCTGGGCGGAAGGGGACTACGATCTGGTGCTGCTGGACGTGGCCCTGCCGGATGGATCCGGACTGGAGCTGTGCCGGAAAATCCGAAGGACCTCCCAGGTGCCGGTGATGTTCCTGACGGCGGCGGATGAGGAGACGGACATTATCATGGGGCTGGACATCGGCGGCGACGATTACATAACCAAGCCCTTTAAGCTGGCGGTCTTCCTTTCCCGGGTAAATGCCCTGCTCCGGCGAAGCGGAAATTTCGGCGGGGAGAGCGCGGATGCGGATGCGGATGCAGAGGCGGAAGCGGAGCCGGAGCTGTCCTCGGACGGGATCCGGGTCCGGCTGCTCCGGCAGGAGGTCACAAGGGACGGTGAGCCGCTGGAGCTGACAGCCAGCGAATACAAGCTTCTGTGCCTGTTTATGCAGAACCCGGATATCGTCCTTTCGCCGGAGCAGATTCTGGGGCGGCTCTGGGACTGCGACGGAAATTATATCGACAACAGCACGCTGACCGTCTATATCCGCAGGCTTCGCAAAAAGATCGAGGAGGATCCCGGCGCGCCCAGGAGGATTGTGACGGTCCGGGGCATGGGGTACAAGTGGAGCACGGCAGGAGGAGGCAGACAGTGAGGATACTGGAAAACCGGAAAATCCGGCGGCTCTTTCTGTGGGTGCTGACGGCAGTGGCGGCCTTCGCCCTGTTTTCTGCGGCGGCGGTCCTCTGCCTTAAGCCGAAAGCCGCCGCGGCTTTTCTGGCTTTGGCCGCGCTGCTTACGCTGTGCGCGGTTTTCGCCGCTCTGTGGCGGTATTTCTTGGATCAGAGCAGGACGCTTGGAGAGGCCATTGACATCATCCGGGAATATCTGGCGGGGAACCGGGACGCCCGCATCGAAAGCGACGAGGAAGGAGAGCTGTACCGGCTGTTCCACGAGATCAATTCCCTGGCGGCGGTCCTGAATGCCCAGGCCGAAAATGAGGGCCGCTCCAGGGCCTTTCTGAAGGAGACTATCTCCGATATCTCCCATCAGCTTAAGACGCCCCTGGCCGCGCTTAATATCTACAACGGGCTTTTGCAGGAGGAGGCCCGGGAGCAGCCGGAGCTTCTGGAATTTACCCGGCTTTCGGAAGAGGAGCTTGACCGGATCGAGGGGCTGGTACAGAAACTTCTGAAGATGGCCAGGCTGGAGGCTGGCGCGGCTGTGTTTGAGAAAGTTCCCCAGGATATGGCCGACATCCTGCGGGACATCGGGAAGCGCTTTTTCTGCCAGGCAGAGCGGGAGAAAAAGAGGCTGGTTCTTTCCGGAGAGGAAGGGCTTATGCTGTCCTGCGACCGCGGCTGGCTGACAGAGGCCCTGGGCAATCTCGTGAAAAACGCCTTTGACCACACCGGGGAAGGGGCAGAAATCTCCATTTCCTGGCGCAGGTTTGGCTCCATCGTCCAGGTGGCGGTGAGCGATAACGGAAGCGGCATCCATCCGGAGGATCTTCCCTATATCTTCAAACGGTTTTACCGCAGCCGTTTTTCCTCGGACGTCCAGGGAACCGGCCTGGGCCTGCCTCTGGCAAAGGCGGTCATCGAGGCGCATAACGGGACGATCGAGGTGGACAGCATGCCGGGAGAGGGAACCACCTTCACCGTCAATTTTCTGATTCCTGCAAAATTGTAATCCGGCTGTCATCTGGCAGCAGGGTTGCCATGCTACTCTTTCTGTAAAGAAAAAGAGAAAGAGGTGTGATATGACATGGAACTGTTAGAGGTTCATAAGATTTCCAAAACCTACGGAAGCGGCGAGGCCGCCGTCCAGGCCCTGAAGCAGGCTTCCTTTTCGGTCCCCAGAGGCGAATTCGTGGCGGTGGTGGGCGAATCGGGATCCGGAAAGAGTACGCTTCTAAACCTGATCGGCGGGCTGGATACGCCCACCGCAGGAAAGGTATACATCGACGGCAGGGACATCTTTGCCATGAAGGAGCGCAATCTGACGATTTTCCGCCGCCGGAATATCGGCTTTATCTTCCAGAGCTTTCACCTGATCCCGGAGCTGACGGTGGAGCAGAACATCATTTTCCCGGTGCTTTTGGACTACCGCAAGCCGGATCGGAAATACCTGGAGGAGCTGCTGGCGGTGCTGGGGCTTTCGGATCGGCGGCGCCACCTGCCCGGACAGCTGTCCGGCGGCCAGCAGCAGCGCGTGGCGATCGGCCGCGCCCTGATCACCCGCCCCGCCCTCATCCTGGCCGACGAGCCCACAGGCAACCTGGACACCCGGAACACCAGCGAGGTGATCGCCCTTCTCAAGGAGGCCTCCCATCTGTATGAGCAGACCATTGTGATGATCACCCACAGCCAGCGGATCGCCCAGGCCGCCGACCGCATCCTGCGGGTGTCCGACGGCGTGGTGACGGATTTCGGCAGGTCAGACAGACAGGAGAAAAAGTGGAGCGTTACCATTCACAGCCCTGTCTGAATTGGCTGTGAATGGTAACAGTGGAGCAGATCCGGGGCAGAAAAATCTCCGGATGGGAATAGACGGAAACAGACGGATATGCTATAATCAAAGCGTCGGCATGCGGAAAAAAGAATCCGCGCGCCGGCGCTTGATTTTATTTTTTTGATACAGACGCGGCGGGGATGGGAGAGCGCTGCCGCTTAAGAGAAACAGGAGGATGGGAACAAGTATGGCTAATGTGATTTTTCGGTTTGAGAACGGCGATCCGGTGATGGTATCGACCATGGTAGGAGAGAATCTTCTGGAGACCGCGCGGAAATCCAACGTGGTGATTGACGCGCCCTGCTCCGGCAATGGTTCCTGCGGAAAATGCCGCGTGAAGCTTCTGGGAGGGAAGCTGGAATCCAGGCAGACCCGCCATATCAGCGACGCGGAGTACGCGGAAGGCTGGCGCCTGGCCTGCTGCAGCCAGGTGGCGGGCGATGTGGAGATTCTGGTGCCGGATATCGCGTCGGCCTACCGGAGCCGTATGAAGGTGGCGGATTTGAGTTCCCCGGAGGAGATCCGGATTTTCGATGATTCCAAGGAAAAGATCGAGGAAGCCGGGCTTCCCATGGAGAATAATATCCATATCGTGAAGGTGAAGATGGATCCGCCAAGCCTTGAGGATACCATGCCGGATATCGAGCGGCTGATCCGGGCTTTGCAGGAGGCTACGGGCATCCAGTACATCCGTGTTCCCTATTCGGTGCTGCGCCGCCTGCCGGATGTGCTGCGAAGCAGTGATTTTGAGGTGCAGTGCGTGATAAGCCAGGGCAAGCGCCATGTGTTTGTCTACGAGGTATCCGGAAAGGACGAGGATCTGATCGTAGGCGGCCTGGCGGTGGATATCGGAACCACGACCGTGTCTGCCGTGGTGGTGGATATGACGAACGGAAAGATTTTGGCGAAGGCCTCCGCCGGAAACGGGCAGATCCGCTTTGGCGCTGACGTCATTAACCGTATCATCGAATCCACGAAGCCCGGCGGACAGAAAAAGCTTCAGGACGCGATCGTCTCCGAGACCTTAAATCCCATGATCCAGCAGATGTGCCGGGCGGCGGGAATCAGCCCGCGCCATATTTTCCGCCTGGCAGTGGCGGGCAACTCCACAATGAACCACCTGCTGATGGGAATCAACGCGGATCCGCTGCGGATGGAGCCCTACATCCCGGCCTTTTTCAAGACGAACTCTTTCTACGCGTCGGACATCAACCTGAATGTGCATCCGGACGCGCATATTATCATGGCGCCCAATATCGGGAGCTATGTGGGCGGCGATATCACGGCGGGCACCCTGGTAAGCCTGCTCTGGAACCAGCCTCATTTTTCCCTCTTTATCGACCTGGGAACGAACGGCGAGCTGGTGTTTGGAAATTCTGACTTTATGATGAGCTGCGCCTGCTCGGCGGGCCCGGCCTTCGAGGGCGGCGACATCAGCTGCGGCATGCGGGCCACGGACGGAGCCATCGAGGCCTGTACGATTGACAAGGAGACCATGGAGCCCAGCTTCCATATCATTGGAGACGAGGGCCAGAAGCCGGTGGGCCTGTGCGGTTCCGGCATCATCGATGTGATCGCGGAGCTGTTCCGCTGCGGCATCATCAGCCCCAAGGGTAAATTCATCCGGGAAGGAAAGCGGATCAAGCACGACGCCTACGGCATGGGAAGCTATGTGCTGGCCTTTGAAGCCGAGGCGGAGGGCACGAAGGACGTGGAGATCACCGAGGTGGACATCGACAATTTCATCCGGGCCAAGGGAGCGATTTTCTCCGCTATCCGCACCATGCTGAAGACCCTGGACTTTGATATCAGCATGATCGAGCAGGTCTTTGTGGCCGGCGGCATCGGAAGCGGCATCAATATGAAGAATGCGGTGGGAATCGGCATGTTCCCGGACATCCCCCTGGAGTGCTACCACTATATCGGCAACTCCTCCCTGTGCGGCGCCTACGCCATGCTGCTCTCCACAAAGGCAGAGCGCAAGGTCTATGAGCTGGCCCAGAACATGACCTACCTGGAGCTTTCCACAGAGCCGGGCTATATGGACGAATTTGTGGCCTGCTGCTTCCTGCCCCATACGGACAGCAGCCTGTTCCCTTCGGTGGTGCAGGAATAGACGGAATAACGGACGAAAAGGAGAGAACGGCGAATGGAATTTCCATACGAGAAGGACAATAAAGAACGGATTCCCTTTGAGCATTATCTGAGCGAATATCAGAAGCTTAATCCGAAGGAGGCGGCGAAGCGCTGCGGCGTGGAATACGACGAGGAGAGGCAGCAGTTCCACATCCGGCTGATGGGCTACCGTTATCTGGTGGATTTCCCGGAGTTTGCGGTACACAAGGAGGACGAAGACGAGGAGGGAGCCTTTCTTCTGCTGGATATGGTTCCGGCCAAGATCATCGTGCTCCGGTTCCTGCTTTCCGCCCAGGTGGTAAAAAGCAGCGGGAAATACCTGACCTACCGGGAGGTTCCCTGGGGCGAGGTCTATTTCCGCCAGTTCGAGGGCCGCTGCCTGATGCGGCTGAAATTCGGTTTTGGCTTTAAGCTGGATAAGTTCGCGGAAGGGATGGAGAAGCTTCCGGGAGTGAAAAAGCTTTCTCTGGGAGACGTCTCCTATGAGTTTGAGTTCATCAACGGCCTTCATGTACGCTTCATCCTCTGGGCCGGGGACGAGGAGTTTCCGCCCTCTTCCCAGATCCTGTTTGAGGACAATTTCCCCTACGCTTATCAGGCGGAGGATCTGGCGGTGGTGGGAGACATTTCCATTACCACTTTGAAAAAACTGACTGCTTAAGGAGAGAGACAGGAGATGGAAAGGAAAACGAAAGCGATTCTGGTGGTAAGCTTTGGAACCAGCTTTCACAGGACGAGAGAGAAGACGATTGACCGGATCGAGGCAGATATCGAGGCGGCCTATCCGGATTACCAGATTTACCGGGCCTGGACCAGCAAGATGATCATTGCCAAGCTGCTGCGCCGGGACGGCGTGAAGGTGCCCACGGTGGCGGAGGCGGTGGAGCAGATGATCGCGGACGGGATCACAGAGCTTATCGTACAGCCCACCCATGTGATCAACGGCGTGGAAAACGACCTGATGAAGGAGGACGTGCTGAAGCGGCGGGACGCCTTTGAGCGGGTGGCCTTTGGAGATCCGCTGCTGACCAGCCAGGAGGACAATGTGGCCGTGATCCGGGCGGTGATGGAGGAATTTCCGGATTTGAAGGAGGACGAGGCCCTGGTGCTTATGGGCCACGGCACGACCCATTACGCCAACGCCATCTACGCGGCGCTCGACTATACCTTTAAGGATATGGGGTATTCCCGGGTGTTCCTGGGGACCGTAGAGGCCTATCCCTCCATGGAATCCCTGAAAAAGCAGATTCGGGCCCTGGGGCTGAAGCGTCTGATTCTGGCGCCCTTTATGGTGGTGGCAGGCGATCATGCCATCCACGACATGTCCGGCCAGGACGAGGATTCCTGGAGGAGCCAGTTCGAGCGGGAGGGCTACGAGGTCGTCTGTCAGATGAAGGGACTGGGAGAGTACCCGGGCGTGCGGCAGATTTATCTGGAGCATGTGGGGGCGGCTCAAGAGAAGAACCTGTCTTCCGATGCCTGCCTGCAAAAAGACGCCGTGGACGGCAGTGAACGCGCAGAAGGAATTTCTGCCGCGGAGTAATATAGAAAGAAAGGGCTTCGACAAGCGTTCCGGTTTGTCGAAGCCCTTTCGGCCGTTTCTGTGTAATGATGTCTGGATTTTCCGGCTTCAGATCTTCTGTTTTATGCGGATTCTGCCCTATGGCCGGGAGGCCTTAAGGGAAGCAGGCATGGACAGCAGGATCCGGGAAAAGGCCTTCATAAAGACGAAGATCATGACCGTATTCACACCCAGGGATACCGCATTCTTAATCAGACGGATGGTGAAAAGGTATTCCCATTCCATGCCGTACATGAAGTGGAGCCACAGGGTATTGAGGGTGCAGGCGATGATAAATTCAGCCAGGCCCGCCGCCAGGGCGCGCAAGGGCGTCATCTTCGAGCGGTAGAGAATCAGGCCGAACATAAAGCCCAGAAGCGTATAGCTGATGGTAAAGCCCGGGAAGAAGGGGCCGGTCTGGGGAGCCGCGAAGAAGCTGATGACATCGCCTGTAAGGCCTGCGGCCATTCCCATGACCGGGCCGCCGTAAGCCGCCGCGGCAGCCAAGGCAAGAAAGGCGAAGCGGAATTCCAAAAATTCCGTCATCTTAATGCTGAAAAAGGAGAGCGCCACATAGGCGGCCACGAAAAGGCCGCAGAGGCAGAGGCTCTGTACCCGTCTTAAGCTTCTGAGCTGTTCCCGGAACGAGAAAGCGTCTTTGGAAAATAATTGCATAAAAAATACACCTCCTGTAATGTGTGTCAGGCAAAATAAATAATATCGAGACTGTTCCTCAGCCCGATTCCCGTTATCCGCCGCAGCAGGCCCTTTTGTCCTCTACGGGGATAAGCGATGTCCTCCACACATGAGATGTACTCATCTGCAGCAACGGGTGCGGATATTATATCGTAAGACCAAGCTCTCATGCTCTGCTTTTCGTTTCGCGGCGACTCCCCAGCCAGCGAACACTTGACGCATAAAATCCTACTTCGCTATTATTTATTTTTCTGAATGTGACCGCCTGCTTTCTGCAGGGGAGACCGCGCGGCGAAAGGATTACCGCTGTCTGAGGCCATTATAACATATCTCTTCCAGAATGCAATATAAATAATCAATTTTTTAACAAGGATGCTATTTTCAGCCCCTTCCCTTGCGCGAAGCGGCGGTTTGTGGTATTCTGTAGCCTTGTTAAGAGAAACGAAAAGAGGTGTACGGAAAAATGATCCTTCATGCGCTGGAACACGCGCTTCTGGATACGGTCAGGATGGTGCCTTTTCTGCTGGCGGCTTTTCTGATTCTGGAGGCGGTAGAGCATTATTCCAATCAATATATGAACCGGGTGCTGGGAAAGGTGGGAAAGGCCGGCCCTGTTGTGGGCGCCCTGTTCGGCTGCGTTCCCCAGTGCGGTTTTTCTGTGGCGGCGGCAAATCTGTATTCCGGCGGTGTGATTACGCTGGGTACGCTGCTGGCAGTGTTCCTTTCCACCTCGGACGAGGCCGTGCTCATTCTGCTGGGGCACCCGGGAAGCGGCAGGGTAATCGGGCAGCTGCTGCTTGGGAAGGTGCTGATCGGTATCCTGTTTGGGTACCTGACGGATCTGGTTCTGAGAAAGAAGAAGGAAGAAAAGCATATTGAGGAGCTGTGCAGAAGCTGTGGCTGCAGCGATCACGGCGGAATCGTGAAGCCGGCCCTGCGCCATACGATCCGCCTGACTGTGTATATTCTGGTATTTACCTTTGTGCTGACCCTGCTGCTGGAGTGGATTGGCACGGAGGTTCTGACGGCGGTTCTGGGAAAGGACGCCTGGTTTCAGCCTCTGGTGACGGCCTTTCTGGGCCTGATTCCCAACTGCGCTTCCTCGATTCTGATCACGGAGCTCTATCTGGCCGGGGGCTTAAGCTTTGCTTCGGCCATGGCGGGGCTCTGCGCGGGTGCGGGCGTGGGAATGGCGGTGCTGTTTCGGGCGAACCATCCCATGAAGGAGAATTTCGCGATTCTGGGCCTGCTTTATGGGGCATCCGCCGCGACGGGCCTTCTTCTGGAGCAGCTGCTGTGACGGCGTTCCTTCATGTTTTGTTAAGATTGCGGCGCACATGTGGTCATTTCCCGCGTAATCTGTTATGATAATCAAGATTTGACAAAAGGAGGAGACAGTAATGAAGAAGCTTGGATGGTATCTGATGAGTGTCCTGCCCCTGCTTGTGATGCTCGCGGTGCAGGTCGTTGTGGCAGTGGTGATGATGGCAGGCTGGATGATCATCGCGGGGCCTGAAAGAGGGCTGGAAGTGTACACAGAGAATTCCATTATAGTAGTGCTGTGGATGCACCTTCTGCTGCTGATGATCACAGGGCCTTGGTATTACTTTTACGTGGTACGCAGGCAGCAAAAAAGGAACATTTCTTTTGCGGGAAAATTTACAGGAAAGAGCTTTGGCTTTACGGTGATGCTGGCTCTTGGGGCACAGTTTTTGATAGGGCTTTTGCTGACAGTCTGGCAGCTGGCTGCCCCGGAAATGATTGAAGCCTACAATCAGATGATGGAGGAATCTGGAATCGCGGGATTTACACTTCCTTCGATTATCGCGACCGTAATCCTGGCGCCCATAGGAGAGGAAATTATCTGCCGGGGACTTACGATAGAATATCTGAAAAAAGCCGGGGCGCGGTTCTGGGCGATCAATGTGATCCAGGCGCTGTTTTTTGGAATCGCCCATATGAATCTGGTACAGGGAACCTACGCGTTCCTGCTGGGCCTGGTCTGCGGCTATCTGACGCTGCGGTATCATTCTATCCTGGCGGGCATCACCGTGCATTTTGTGTTCAACGCTTATGGAACCTTTGTGTCCCCGGCTTTGAATCTGCTGTTTGGACCGGAGCCCTCCCCGGCGGTGGAAATCGTCTACTATGTGGCCGCTGTGGCGGCCGGCTTCGGGCTGTTCTTAGGCGGCCTGAAGCTGGTCAAAAGGGATCTTGAGGAGAAGGAGGAATCCTGCGCTCCCGCCACAGAAGCCGCGTAATATACAGAAGCAAAAGCACCGCCCAGGAAAAGCCTTCTGCCAGGGCAATGATCATATTGCCAAAAAGGGAGACAAAGGCGTAGGAAGCCGCGATCCGCACAGCCAGGGCGGCGATGCCTGCGAAGCTGGAATAGGCCACGTCGCCCTGCCCTTCCAGATAACCGCGGACAGCCATGGAAAGGCCGTAGACCAGATAAAAGGCGGCGATCCTGCGGAAAAACCGCTCTCCGATGGAGACAGCCTCTGCCCCTGCGCCGAAGAGGGCGATCAGATGTCCGCCGGAGGGGATGACAAGAGCCGTCAAGAGCAGGGCTGTGACAGACATGACAAAGAGACCCGCTGAGAAGATTCTCCGGGCCTCTTTTTGATTCCCGGCTCCGTACTGCTGGGCCGTGAGGGTAGAGATGCCAGAGCCCAGATTGATGATGGGAAGCATGACGACGGAATCCACCCGGTAGGCAGTGGTCACCGCCGCCACAGTCTGGGAGCCGAAGCCGTTCATAAAGTTCTGGAGGATCAGGCTGCCTGCGGAGCTGACGCTGGACTGGAGCATGGGCGGGAAGCCGAAATGGATTCCGTCTGTCAGGGCCTCCCGGTGAAAAAGCCTGTCGCGAAGGGAAAAGCGCAGAAGCGGATACTTCCGGACGCTGTAGGCGATGAGAAAAAGGGTCATGGCCGCCTGGGAGAATACAGTTGCGATGGCTGCGCCCGCCACGTTCCAGCGGAAGCAGGCTACGAACAGGATGTCCAGAACCACATTGACCAGGGAGGAGAGCAGGACGGAATAGAAAGGCGCCCGGCTGTCCCCGATCCCGCGCAAAGCAGCCGAGTAGACGTTATAGACGGCGAGAAAGGGAATGCCGGCAAAGATGATCCGCAGGTATTCCTCTGCCAGTCCGATGGTGTCCGGCGTCGTGTGGAGAAGCTTAAGGAGGGGAGCTGTCAGCCCGATGCCGACGCCGGCAAGCAGAAGAAAAATTCCGCCGAGGAAGACAGAGAAGGAGGACAGGATCCGGGAAAGGGAGCCATGTTCTCCATTTCCATATTTCTGGGCGAAAAGGATAGAGAGTCCCAGCGTAAAGCCAGTGATGGCGTTCACATAGAAATTGATGAGGGTTGTGGTGGAGCCTACGGCGGCCAGAGCCAGCTCGCCTTCCACGTTTCCCACGATAAACGCGTCGGCCCAGTTGTAGAGCTGCTGCAGGATGCCGCTTAAGATCAGCGGCAGGCTGAAATGGATCAGGGTCAGGATGGTCCGGCAGGAGGCGGAGGACTTCAGGTTTTCTCTCATGTAGAACGCTCTCTTTCTTTGCTGCTGTCTTTCGGGCGCAGGCATGAAAAAGCCGTATGCAAGACAGCCTCTTGCATACGGTAGGTGCTCACCCGTTTTTATGAGCAAAGTATAACAGCCGGGGCGGGAAAAGTCAATAAACCAATATTTTGGCCTTGACCAGAAACAAGCGGAAGGCTAAAATAAGATTATATCGTGGATTAGACGAATGAAGGAGGGACAAAGAATGGTTTATATTAAGCGTGACATAGAAGAGAAGATCATTTCGCTGACACAGGAATATGCCTGCATTCTGATTACAGGTCCCCGGCAGGTAGGGAAGACAACCATGCTGCGCCAGCTGATGTCACAGGAGCGGAATTATGTGACTTTGGATGATATGGAGGAGAGAAAGCTTGCCAAGACAGATCCGGCTCTTTTTCTTCAGATGCATGATCTGCCTGTTTTTATCGATGAAGTCCAGTATGCGCCGGAGCTTTTTTCCTATATCAAGATTGCGGTAGATAATGGCGCTGCCCCGGGTTCTTTCTGGCTGACCGGCTCACAGGCGTTCCGGATGATGGAGCTTGCGCAGGAATCCCTGGCGGGGCGCGCGGCGGTTCTCCATATGCCAAGCCTGTCCCAGCACGAGATTTATGGCTCTGGAGAAAACAAGCCGTTTTCCCTGGGGCTGGATGCCTTGAAGGCGCGTGGCAATTCCGGCACACCGGCTGCTTTGGATGGCATTTACCAGCGGATATGGAAGGGGTCTCTGCCCGGTTATATTAGTGGAAAATACACAGACAGGGATGTTTTTTATTCCAGCTATCTGCAGACTTATATTGATCGGGATGTCAGTGAACAGGTTTTGCTGACGGATAAGCTTCTCTTTCAGGATTTTATCCGCGCCGCGGCCTGCAGGGCAGGACAGATGCTCAACATCCATGACATTGCCCAGGATGTGGGGGTATCCGATGATACAGCAAAACGCTGGCTGCAGGTACTGGAGAAATCAGACATTATTTTTTACCTGCGGCCTTATTCCAATAACCTTTTGAAACGGACAATTAAGACGCCGAAGCTGTATTTTTTTGATACAGGTCTTGTGGCTTATCTGACCCGCTACAGTTCTCCGGAGATTTTGCAAAACGGTGCCATGAACGGGGCGATTCTGGAAAACTATGTGGTGGCGGAGATCCGCAAAAGCTATCAGAACGCGGGACAGGACTGCCTGCTCTGGTATTATCGGGATAAAAACAGCAATGAAATTGATCTGGTGATAGAAAGCGATGGACAGCTTCATCCCCTGGAGATTAAGCGCTCTGTCAATCCGGGAAGTGAACTGACAGGCGTGTTTTCCGTACTGGACAAGGGGTCTGTGCCCCGGGGGACAGGGGCGGTGATCTGTATGCGCTCAAAGCTTTCTGCTGTCAGCGCAGAGAATTTCATCGTTCCTGTCTGGATGTTATAACCCCCGGGGCCCTTCGCCTCGTCAGCCCGGATTCGTCAGCTCAGACCTTCAGCCCGGATTCGTCAGCCCGGATTTCCAGTCCGGGCTAACGGCGCTCCTTCCGGTAGAGGAGCCAGGAATAGACGTAGAGCCACAAGGATCCAAGCAGAATGACAGCAAGCATGACGTACATGGCCCAGGAGACGGCGAAGATGCCGGCCGCGATGGTCAGCACGCCGCAGACGCAGAAGATGATTCCACCCATGGCGTGAGTTTTCTTCCAGACAGCGGGGCTTTCCAGGGTCCAGGGCGTCTTGATGCCGAAGGTATAGTTGGACCGGATCTGGGGCATGTAGTTTCCAATCACCAGGAACATAACGCCCAGGGCGATGGAGATGATGCGTCCGACGTCCACAGGCCAGCCCATGGCGGCTGCGTTGATGACCCAGGTAAGAGCGATGAAAAAGAGTGTCATAAAGACGCGGAAAATATCGTAAGCCTTCCAGTGCTTCTCATAGCTTTCCTTTCTCGGGTCGATCCGGGGAGTCAGGGCAAAGAGGCCCAGCATCAGAAGGGGCAGGGAGGCCAGGAAAAGATTGGTGTATTTGCTCCCATATCCGTCGATCTCCCCGGCTGCGTTCCAGTGGGTCGGAACCGTGTCCGGCAGGTACGGCAGCACAAGCAGCTGGCCGATCAGAGATAAAATGGAAAGCGCCAGAAGCGCAAGGGTTAATTTCTTCATTTCTTAGTTCCTCCTTTTGAAAAGTCGAAAAACCATTTCATCAACTCCTGAAAGATGGTCATATTCAGGCTGTATACGATATTCTGCCCGCTGCGCTCGTCCATGACGAGACCGGCGGATTTCAGCGTATTCAGATGGTGGCTGATGGATGGCTTGGATATGTCAAAGCAGGCGGCGATTTCTCCGGCAGTCATGTCCCGGTCGGAAAGGAGCTCCAGGATCCGGCGCCGGGTGGGATCCGAAAGAGCCTTGAAAGCATCGTTCAAACAGCATACCTCCTTCTTATAATTAGATAATTATCTAAATATCTAAAACTAAGATAGCACGGCGCACCAGGAAAGTCAATGGAAGAAATTCTTAAATTTTCTTTTAAAAAATGGAACCGGAGGGCGGCTTTCGTTATCTTATATATGAAACATGTTTCGAAAGCGGGGCTGCTCCGGGCGGGCAGCAGACGGGATACACGACAATAATAAGCAAAAAGCTGGTGAGAACATGAAAACAATAGCGAAAGAAGAATTTTGCAGCCATATCCGGGAGATGGAAACCGCCATGTACCGATATGCCCTGGGGATGCTCTGCAGTCCTCACGATGCGGAGGACGCGGTGGGGGAGACGGTGCTGAAGGCCTGGGCGAGCCTGGAGACTCTGAAGGCCGCGGGCAGCTTCCGAGCCTGGTGCTTTGCGATTCTGGCAAATCAGGTGCGCTCCATGCTGCGCGCCAGGAGCCGCACCGAGCTGACGGAAAGACCGGAGCAGTATGGAGATCGGGCTGGGATGCAGGATGGAAAGCAGAACGATGAGCAGGAAGGGGAGCTCTGGCAGCTTGTGACGGAGCTTCCGGCAAAATTCCGGAATCTCGTGATTCTGTATTATTACGAAGGATTTTCTGTCAAAGAGATTGCCCGTATGGAGGAACTGTCTGAGGGGACAGTGAAATCCAGACTTTGCAGGGCGAGAGAAAAATTAAAAAGATTATTAGAGGAGGATGCCGGATGAAACATATGGATATTCTGGACAGAGAGCTGCGCAAAATGGCGGAGCAGGAGAGATGGACAGCCCCGGATTCTCTCAGGGAAAAAACAGAGCAGATGTTAGCCGGTCTGCCGGAAAAGCAGAAGGAAGGAAAAAGGAGAAAGGCAGTGGGGAGAAAATATCTGCTTCTGGCAGCCGTCCTGGCGGCGCTGACAGGCATGACTGTGGGAGCGGCAGAGCTTTTCCGCTGGAATGAACGGGCGGAAGAGGCGTTTCACCATCCCACAGAGGAAGAAAAGGACGCCATGACGCTGGCGGGAATCGCAAAAGAGCAGAACGTGAGCGTATCGGATCAGGGAATCACGGTTACGGCGGTGCAGACGCTGATGGATACGAATACTCTGTATATTCTGCTGGACGTACAGTCGGAAAAGGCTGTCATGAACGGCACAGGCTATTTTACCAGGACCGATGAAGACGGGGACGGACAGTCTGAGGAAGCGTTCTATGCGATCGGGCAGCCGGGAGACGGACTCAGCACAGAGACTGGGGAGGATGGCTGGCTTTTCAGAAACATAGGCATGAGCTGGACGCCGCAGGCGCCGAACGACGCCCCCATTACTCCAGGTAACCAGGGTTATCTGGAGATCTGGGCCATCAAGGATGAGGAGAAAGCCTGGCCGGGGGAAGGAATTACCATTTCCTTCAACCAATACTCCTATATGACGGCAGATGAAAACGGAAAAGCGGATCAGGCCATGTATGTGGAGGGTAGCTGGGAGCTGCAGATTCCGTTTTCGGATGACATGAGACAGCTGGAGAAACGCTATGAACCTCATTATGAGATTGAGATCGACGGCGTTCCGGTAGAACTTAAGGCTGTGGAGCTGTCGCCCCTGTCCTTAAAGCTGGTCTTTGATCTGGATGATAAGCTGGCGCTTCAGGAGGCAAAGGCACCGAATGGGGAAGACTGGTGTGCTTATGAATTGCAGTTTGCCGGTTTCCTTGACAAGGAGGGAAACAAGATCGACTGCGGCTTTGGCGGTTCTATCGGCGGCTGGGATTATGAGACGCGGGAGGCTGTGGAGGTGATACAGTTTACCCGATATGTGGATCCTGACGAGGTCGGGGCGCTTCTTCTGGGAACGGAAGGGATGACGGAGATCACAGAGGTGCCGCTGTAAAGGAGGCCGCCGGAAAGAAATGCGCGCTGCCAGGTACAGAAGAACAGAAGCATAAAAAAGAGAAGGCGCGGTCCTGAGGGGCTGCGCCTTCCTTTGGTACAGAATTTTGTCCTGCGCCATGCTTTACAGGTGCAGAAAAAATGCCTATAATAAAGCCAGGTTCATGGAAATTATGAATTATGAATATGCAGGATAATGTGAGAAACGAAAGGTGCAGGGAAGATGAACACAGACAGGCTGGTAAGGACGTTTCAGGAGCTGGTTTCCATAGATTCTCCATCCTTTGACGAGAGAAGGATGGCGGACGAACTGGCGGGACGCTTAAAAGAGCTGGGATTTGCGGTTTCGGAAGACGGGGCTGGAGAATATTATGGAGGGACGGCAGGAAATCTCTACGCGTACCGGGAGGGAACCCTGCCCGGAGAACCGCTTCTTTTTTCCACCCACATGGATACGGTGGAGCCGGCCCGGGGAAAAAGGGCGGTGCTTCGCGGGGACGGCAGGATAGAAAGCGGCGGGGACACGGTGCTGGGGGCCGACTGCATGGCAGGGACGGCGGCGCTTCTGGAAGCTCTCACGGAACTTAAGGAAGAAGGAAGGGACTGCCGCAGCCTGGAGCTTCTCTTTTTTATCGGGGAAGAACGGCATCTTCGGGGCAGTGCGGTCTTTGATTTTTCCAGGGTGCGGGCAAAGGAATCCTATATTCTGGATCTAAGCGGTCCTCTGGGGAGGGCGGCGAACCAGGCGCCGACACTGGTGGATTTCCGGATCGCCGTGCGTGGAAAGGCGGCCCACGCAGGCTTCGCGCCGGAGAAGGGCGTCCATGCCATCGCGGCTGCTTCCCGGGCATTGGCGCGCATGGAACTGGGAAGAGTGGGGCAGGATATGACCGTAAATATCGGCCATATCGAGGGAGGCGTGAAGGCGACGAACATCGTGCCGGACGCCTGCTTTCTGATGGGAGAGGTGCGCAGCTATTCCCATGAGCGTGCCCTCGCTCAGATGAAGAACATTGAGGAGCTGTTCCGGGAGGAGGCGGAAAAAGCGGGCGGAAGCTGCGAGGTGTCGTATACGGTTCCCGTTCACGCCTACCAGGTGCCGGAGAGCCATCCGGCGGTGAGCCGGTTTCGCAGAGCCTGCGAAAAGCTCGGCCTTCCGGGCGCCCTGGAGCCGACCTTTGGGGGCAGCGATCAGAGCAATCTTTCCCTGCATGGCATCCAGGGCCTGGTTCTGGCAAGCGCCATGGAGCAGGTGCATTCCTGCGGAGAGTATACCACGGTATCCGGCCTCGAAACCGTGGCGGAGCTGGTAAAGCTTCTGATGCAGGACAGAGAGTAGATTTTTCAGAAAAACTATGGTAAAGTAAGACCCGTGAATCCGTGGCCTTGACAGAAAAAGGGGATCCATGATCCTGACAGAAAAAAGAAGAGGAGGAAACGAGAAGATGGCAGTGATAAAGATTACAGAGCAGAACTTTGAAGAAGAGGTGCTGAACGCGGACGTTCCGGTGCTGGTGGATTTCTGGGCCGTATGGTGCGGGCCCTGCCAGATGCAGGGGCCTATCGTGGATGAGCTGGCGGAGGAGGTTAGCGGCGTCAAATTTGGAAAGCTTAACGTAGATGAGAATATGAGCCTGGCGCAGAGATACCGCGTGGCGAGCATCCCGACCCTGCTGGTATTTAAGGACGGGAGGATTGCTGCCTCCGCCGTAGGCCTGCAGTCTAAGGACGGCTTAAAGCGGCTTCTTGGGATTTAAGGACGGAGAGTAGAAGCGATGTCAGAATATGATGTAATTATTGTTGGCAACGGTCCGGCGGGACTGTCGGCGGCCCTCTATACCAGCCGCGCGAATTTAAGGACCCTTGTGATTGGAAAGGATCAGGGAGCCCTGGCGAAGGCGGATCGGATCGAAAATTATTTTGGGCTGGCAGAGCCCATTTCCGGCTGCGAGCTGGTGGAAAATACAAAGATCCAGGCGAAAAATCTGGGCGCGGATCTGGTGACGGATGAGATTTTCCATATTTCCTGGAACCAGGACTTTACGCTGGAGGGCCGGGAAGGAAGCTACCGGGCGAAGGCGGTGCTTCTGGCTACCGGAACCTCCAGAAAAAAGGCGGATATCGAAGGCTTGTCCCGGCTGGAGGGCCATGGCGTCAGCTACTGCGCCATCTGCGACGCCTTTTTCTACCGGGGGCGCAAAGTCGCCGTCCTGGGAAATGAGGAGTACGCGGTTCATGAGCTTGCCCAGCTCCTTCCGGTGGCAGGCTCCGCTGCGCTTCTGACCGATGGAAAGGAGCTGAAAGCAAAGGTTCCGGAGGGCGTGCAGGTGATCACGAAGAAAATCCGCTCTGTGGATGGGGAGGAAGCCGTCACGGGCGTCACCTTTGCGGACGGAGAAAGGCTTCCGGCTGACGGGCTTTTCGTGGCACTGGGAAGCGCCGGGGCTGTGGATCTGGCCCGGAAGGTGGGTGCGCTTACAGACGGGCGCAGCATCCAGGTGGATGAGGCTATGGCGACCAATGTGCCGGGGCTTTTCGCGGCGGGAGACTGCACAGGCGGCCTTCTGCAGATTTCCACGGCGGTGGGCGAGGGCGCGAAGGCGGCCATGAGCATGATAAAATATGTGAGGAGAGACGGATGAGAGGAATCTACACCAACATAGTCGAGATCAGGCAGAAGGTATTTACGGAGGTGGCGCGTCTGGCCTATGAGGGCGGAGATTATTCGCGGATTATCAACCTTCCCTATAAAATCATCCCGGGCGAGGTGGCGACCTACCGGGAGAGCGTATTTCTGGAGCGGGCGATCGTGGAGGAGCGGCTCCGCCTGGCCATCGGCCTGCCCCTGCGGAAGATGACCGAGCACGCGCCGGTCTCCCAGGGCATCGAGGAGAGCGCCATCGCGGAGAAATACTACGATCCGCCCCTGGTGAATATCATCAAGTTTGCCTGCCATGCCTGCCCGGAAAACGAGGTGCGGGTGACGGATTCCTGCCAGGGGTGTCTTGCGCATCCCTGCAGGGAGGTCTGCCCGAAGGACGCCATTTCCATCGTGGACGGGAAATCGGTGATCGATCCGGAGAAATGCATTCAGTGCGGCCGCTGCATTTCGGCCTGCCCCTATGGGGCCATTATGAAGCTGGAGCGCCCCTGCGCGAAGGCCTGCGGCGTAGACGCTATCCGCACAGATGAGCTGGGCCGGGCGGACATTGATTATGAGAAATGCGTATCCTGCGGCATGTGCCTGGTGAACTGCCCCTTCGGAGCCATCGCGGACAAGAGCCAGATTTTCCAGACCATTCACGCCATCAAAAGCGACACGCCGGTATACGCGGCCCTGGCGCCGGCCTTCGTGGGCCAGTGGGGCAAGGAGCTGCCGCCGGAAAAGGTGCGGGAGGCCTTTAAGCTTCTGGGCTTTGAGGATGTGATTGAGGTGGCGGTGGGCGCGGATCTGTGTACCATCGAGGAGGCCCATGATTTCATGGAGGAGGTGCCGGACAAGCTTCCCTTTATGGGAACCTCCTGCTGCCCCGCCTGGTCGGAGATGGCGAAAAAGCTCTATCCGGATTTCGCGAAGTGCATTTCCATGGCCCTGACGCCCATGGTTCTGACAGGCCGCCTGATTAAGAAAAAGCATCCCGGCTGCAAGGTGGTCTTCATCGGCCCCTGTTCCGCCAAAAAGCTGGAGGCCAGCCGGGCCGACATCCGAAGCGATGTGGATTTTGTGCTGACCTTCGAGGAGGTCATGGGCATGTTTGAGGCCAAGGGCGTAGACTTCGCCCAGATTACCGGGGCGGATGAGCTTTCCGGCTCCAGCGCCGACGGGCGGGGCTTCGCGGTCAGCGGCGGCGTGGCAAGCGCCGTGGTGAACTGCATCAAGGAGCTCGACCCCTCCCGGGAGGTCAGGGTCATGAACGCGGAGGGCCTGCGGGAATGCCGGGCCATGCTGGACGAGGCGAAGAAAGGCACCTACGACGGCTATCTTCTGGAGGGCATGGGATGCCCCGGCGGCTGCGTGGGCGGCGCGGGCATTCTGCAAAGTCCCACCAAGGCGAAGGGCCAGGTAAAGCTGCTGATGAAGAAGGCCAGGAACAAAGGCGTTCTTTCCAGCGATTACAAAGATATTCTGAAAAGTCTGGAGGAAGAGTAGATGAAACTGATGATTGCGTCCGATATCCATGGATCCGCCTATTACTGCAGGAAGATGCTGGAGGCTTACGACAGGGAAGAGGCAGAGAAGCTGCTGCTTCTGGGGGACATCCTTTACCACGGCCCCCGCAACGATCTGCCGAAGGATTACGCGCCCAAGGAGGTCATCGCCATGCTGAATCCCAGAAAGCAGGACATCCTCTGCGTGCGGGGCAACTGCGATACCGAGGTGGACCAGATGGTGCTGGAATTTCCCATCATGGCAGAGTATGCGATCCTCTATCTGGGCGGCCGGATGATTTTCGCAACCCATGGACATGTATTTAATGAAAAGAACCTTCCTATGCTGAAAAAGGGAGACATCCTGCTGCATGGCCATACTCATGTGCCGGTCTTTCGCGAGACGGAAAGCTATACGTATATCAATCCCGGCTCCGTCTCCATTCCCAAGGAGAACAGCTGGCACGGATACCTGATCCTGGAGGATGGGGTCTTCACCTGGAAGGATCTGGACGGCGAAGTGAAGAAGCCTTTCTGAATCGGCTGCGGATTATGGTGCTGGTGTTACTATTTACAGCCGCCCCACCCACATGCGCACTCGTCGCCCTTCCCGGGCTCCAGTCCCGCTCCTTACGGAGCTAAGACTGCTTATGTGGGTGGGGTGACTGCTTTGCAGTCCTGATTAAGAAA
>CALWBB010000012.1 GCA_944375885.1 uncultured Merdimonas sp. | reverse complement strand
TTGAACGGTAATCTTCCAGTCCATCTACCCAGATATGATTTTCTGAAAAACTGATAATTCCTAATGCTCTTGCCATAATCATTCTACCCCTTTTACATTTTTCGAAATCAGCTCGATGTGCTCGCTGTCCGCGCTGCCGACCACCGCCCGGCTTCCTATCTTCACGCCGTCCGCCACGATCACGCGGTTCAGCACTGCTCCCGGCTCCACAACCGCTCCCGGCATCAGCACACAGTCGTGAACCTTCGCGCCCTCGCCTACCTTCGCGCTGGTGAACAGGACAGAATTCTTTACTTCGCCTTCTACCACGCAGCCCTGGGTGATATAGGCGTTCGTCACATCTGCTCCCTCGGAAATGTACTGCGGGAAGGTAGGGATGTCCTCTGTATAGATCTTCCAGGTGCGGTCGTCCAGATCGAGGCCGCTCTTTCTGTCCAGCAGATCCATATTCGCCTCCCAGAGGGAATCGATAGTTCCCACATCCTTCCAGTAGCCCTTGAACTTGTAGGCAAAGAGTCTCTTTCCATCATTGAGCATGGTCGGAATAATGTCTTTTCCGAAATCATGGCTGGACTCCTCATTCTTCATATCCGCCACCAGCATCTTGCGCAGCAGCTTCCAGTTGAAGATATAGATGCCCATGGACGCCAGATTGCTCTTGGGATGCTCCGGCTTCTCCTCGAACTCCACAATCTGTCCGGTCTCTCCGTCCGTATTCATGATGCCGAAACGGCTGGCTTCCTTCATCGGGACCTCGATGACCGCGATGGTAGCGTCCGCATTGTTCTCCTTGTGGAACTTCAGCATCTTCGCGTAATTCATCTTGTAGATGTGGTCTCCGGAAAGGATCAGGACGTATTCCGGCTCATAGGTGTCCACGAAGTCGATGTTCTGGGAAATCGCGTCCGCTGTACCGCGGTATACGTTCAGGTTGGCGTCCGCCTTCTCACGGGGCGGCAGCACGAAGACGCCGCTGTCGCGGGCATCAAGGCCCCAGCTGCTTCCTCCAGCCACATAGCTGTTCAGGAGCACGGACTCATACTGGGTCAGCACGCCGACTACATCGATTCCGCTGTTCGCGCAGTTGCTTAAGGGGAAATCAATGATTTTGTACTTTCCGCCGTAAGCCACTGCCGGTTTCGCGACCTTATTGGTAAGTTCATGCAGACGGGAACCGCGCCCGCCGGCCAGAATCATTGCCAACATGTTATTCTGTTTCATGACAAAGGCCCTCTCTTTCATTTAAATACGCTATTATTATACAATTTTATGAAAAAGAATGCAATTTATCCTTTGTAAATTTTATGTTTTGCACAAATATACTTGTAAAAAGCCGCAAATACAGGATTTTTTTGTGCATAATTTACAAATTCATATTTTTTACCCAGTTTAAATGCACGTACGCGCCTCTTTCCCTTTATAAAATATTATGAATTTTCTTGACATTTCAGGAAAATTTCTTCATTATAGAGACAGATTCCGCGGTAAAACGGAATCGAATACTGACAGAAAAATTCGCATGAGGGGGAAACGTACCATGAATCAGAAAATACGTGAAACTTACAGACAGCTGGCACAGAGCACAGGTCTCTCTATGGACGAGCAGACCGGAGTTCTCCACGGTCAGTATGGCGGCTATCAGTTATTGATTGCTCCCTATGTCTTCCGGGGCAATACTTATTACTATACGCCTTCCATCTCCGTCGCGGCCTGCTCCGCCAGCCATATGCTTTCCAAGGCAGAGGGAAAGGCTTATAAGAAGGAGCGCAGGAATGTCTCTCTTTTCCAGGAGGAAAACCGCCTGCTCACTCTGACGCTCAAGAACTGCAAAAACGCTGACAAATTCTGCGCCATCACCGTGGAAGAGCTGCGAAATCTTACCTCCTGGCTGCGCATGAACGGCTATGAAAACTGCTGCCAGATGTGCGGAAAGCTCACGCAGACCGCTGCTTATTATGTCTCGGGCTTCTATTCCCAGCTCTGTCCGGACTGCGCTCAGAATGTAAGCCAGAACGCCGTCCTCAGCCGGCAGCAGGAAAATGTCAAGAAGGAAAGCCTCATCGGCGGCATCGTCGGAGCGCTCCTGGGCTCTCTCCTCGGCGTGCTCAGCATTATTATCTTAAGCCAGCTGGGCTATATCGCCGCCCTTTCCGGCGTGCTGATGGCCATCTGCACCCTCAAGGGCTATGAGCTCCTGGGCCAGAAGCTCTCCACCCGTGGCATCGTCATCTGCTGCGTCCTGATGCTGCTTATGACTTATTTCGGCGACCGTCTGGACTGGGCCATCCTGGTCTCCCGGGAATTTGCCGTCGGCATCGGTCTGGCCTACCAGTCCGTTCCCCTGCTTCTGTCGGAGGGCGTCATCATCGCCTCCTCCTACTGGGGCAACCTGGCGCTGGTATATCTCTTCGTGCTCCTTGGCGCCGTGCCTACCATCCTGAATATTTTGAAAAACAGGGAAAATGCCGGGAAGATCTTTCAGCTGCAGTAATATTTCCGCAGTCCGCTTAAGTAGAGAAAACGCCGCAGGATCATCTGCTCATGGATCATCCTGCGGCGTTTTTCGCACTCCAAATTCTAATACCGCTTAATCTTCCGGGAGGTATTCTTCTCAAACTCCGTCTCCCGCACCTTCAGGCTGTACACCTTTTTGTAGGCCGGAGCGCCCTGGTTGTAGTCGTCGATGATCTGCTGCAGGGCCGCGCGGATATCCTTGATATGCTTCTTCTTCGCGTACTCGTAGTCCGGATAAATCTCCGCCTCGATGACGCCCTCCTTTTCCCGCACCAGGATCTCCTGCACCAGGCGGTTCTCGCCGATCTTGTTCTCCAGCTCCTCCGGAGAGACGTTCTCCCCGTTCTTGGTGATAATCAGGTTCTTTTTGCGGCCGGTCAGATAGACGAAGCCGTCCTCGTCCACATAGCCCAGGTCGCCGGTCCGAAGCCATCCGTCCACCAGGGTCTCGGCCGTCTCCTCCGGCATCTTGTAATAGCCCAGCATCACGCTGCTGCCGCGCACCCATAACTCCTCGTCCACGGTTTTTGCCTCGCAGTTGGGCAGGATCTGACCCACGGACTCCTTCCGGATATTCCAGCTGACCGTGGTGCTGATGACCGGGGAGCACTCCGTCATGCCATAGCCCTGGAGAATCGTGATGCCGTAACGGCCAAACAGATCGATCATAGCCGGAGGCAGATAGGCTCCGCCGCTGCAGATGGTGTGGAACTGCTTTCCGAAGACCTGGCGCTTCACCAGGGCCGCCGGGAGGCCGGACACCTCCTCCAGCTTCTTCGCCATGGTCTCAATCATCAGCGGCACCATCAGAATCATATTCGGCTGGAACAGCTTGATGTTCTTTGCCACCCGAAGCAGGGAGTCGTTGATACAGATGACGGATCCCAGGGAGATTCCCTTCAGGATGTCCATGCTCAGGCAGTAAGCGTGGTGGATCGGAAGCACCGAGAGGATCACGGTACGGGGCGGGATCTTCATGTCCAGGCAGGTGGCGTTCTCCGCCAGATTGCGCTGGGTCAGCATGACGCCCTTGCTCTTTCCCGTGGTTCCGGAGGTGAACAGGATCGTGCAGAGCTTATCCGGTTCCGGCTCATAATCGCAGGCGCCGCGGTGCTCTCTTAACAGCTGCCAGAAGGACAGGGCCTCTTCGCCGCTCTCCTTCTTCTGCATGGAGATGAGATATTTTAACTTCGGACAGCGCTCCTTTACGATCGCGCCCACGTCCTTTCGGATCTCATCCAGCACCAGCACCGTCACATCCGCCCGGTCGATGAGCTCGCAGAGCTCCTCCGCCGGCAGGGAGGCGTCCAGGGGGACCGCCACGCTGCCGCAGTTCACAGTTCCGAAATAGGCGACCAGCCAGGGATAGGAGGTGGCGCCGATGACCGCCACATGGCTGCCCTGCTCGCCCAAGGCCGAAAGGGCACAGGAAAAGCTTTCGCTGTCCTCCCGAAGCTGGGTATAGGTCTTTGCCTCGATGGTATTCTTCGCGATTTTATACCGGACGGCGTCCTCTGAGCCGTACTCCTTCTGCGTATTTAACAGAATCTGCCGAATGGTTGAACACAACATACGCCTTCCTTACGCCTCCGCCTGCAGTTTTTCCAGATACTCCACAGCCTCGCCGACCGTGCGGATATTCGCCGCCTCATGCTCATCGATCTCGATGTCGAACTCATCCTCCACCTCGCCGAGCATGCTCATGAAGTCAAAGGAGGTAAAGCCAAGATCCTCCATGAACCGGGATTCCGGATGTACATTCTCCGGCTCCACCTCCACATAGTTACAGATAATCGTTACCAGCTGCTCAAACATCTTCATCTTCCTCCCTCTATACCAGTTTCATAATCTCTCCGATGCTCAGCTCCGGGTTCTCGACGCCCTTGAACAGGATCCGGCACAGGTAATAATACAGATACTCCAGCTTTTCCCGGGACACAGCCTTCACCTGGTGCTCAAAATTGAAATCCAGGCCGTTGTCCTCCGGACGGTGCATGACGGTCAGGTACATGGCCTGGGTCGTGGCGCCGTTGGGATACCATTTGGTCTTATACTGAATGTCACCCAGCTGATCGAGGCCCTTTTCTTTCAGCGTCAGCGGCTGATAAGTCAGGGACATGGGCTCGTAGGTCTGTCCCTGCGGGTTCGGGTACAGCCTGCTCCGGTAGGCGAAATAAGCCACCGGGTCGTAATTCGCGTGGCGGAAATACTCGTTCTGCAGATCCCGGATCGCATACAAGCCGTCCAGGAAGGTACGCTCCGGGGAAATAATCGTGCGGAACGGGAAGGAGTGGATCCTGGTGCCGCCGGATTTTTTCTCTTTGAGCGTCGCCCTTCTGGCGATGGCCGTATTGATGGACACGTCGTCATTGCCGTTCATCTTTTGGAAGTAGGTACGAAGGCCCATCAGAAGAAGGGTGGCCAGGGACACATGGTACTTCTCGCAGAAATCCATCAGCCGCTTGGTGGGTTCTGCCTCCAGGTGGAAGATATCCAGGGCGGAATCCACGGAGTCAGACACATTGATAGCCGCCCGGGCGTTCGGGTTGCCGCTTCTTTCGCGCTCCGTCTCCAGGGCCGCCGGGCCGTCGATGCCGTTGTAAATGGGCTCGGACTCCTCGATCAGCTTCTGGAAATACTCCGCGTCCTTCGCCTGGGCCTTACTTCCCGCCTCATAGGCCAGATCGCGCTGTACCTGTTCTATGTAGGAGGCCATATCCTTCGGGTAAGGCACGCCCTCGTATTTGGCGTTGCAGTAGAGTTCGATGATGTCCTTCAGAAAACAGATCAGGGACTGGGCGTCCATGGTCATGTGATCCACCAGCAGGTAGACGCCCTGGAAGCCGTCCGGCGTCTTGATCATCACGACCCGGTTCATGGGAGAATCGTCCCGCTTGAAGGGAACCCTCGTCCACTCCTTCATGATCTCTTCCGCTTCCTCCATGGTCTTTCCCATTTCCGCGAAATCCACGAATTCAATGTCCCGCTCTTCCTTGTCCACCACATACTGATAGTAGGTGCCCTCCTTGTCGTGGGCGAAGCGCAGGCGCATGGAGTCGCAGCGCTCATAGGCCTTGTAAATGGCTTTTTTCAGCTCCTCAAAGTCCAGATCCACGCCGATGGTCAGGCTGGTGCCGATATTGAGCACCTCCTTCTTCGGGCAGAAATTCTGGTAAAAGAAGTGAAATTTCTGTGCGGCAGTCAGCGGGTACACCGGGTATCCCTTTCTCTTTCTCATCATTTTAAAATTCCTCCGATAAATTCATCCAGAGCCTTCTCATAGCTCTCCGGATCCTTATAATAGCTCTCTGCGTGGGCAGCGCCCTCTATGATAAGCTTCTTTTTGGGAGAAGCGCAGTTTTCATAAATCTCCTCACACATCCTGCAGGGCACGAAGCTGTCCGCGCTTCCGTGGATCAGAAGCACCGGCACCTTCGCCTTTCGGACTTCCCGGGCCGCGTTGCAGTCGTCCAGGCCGTACCCCGCCTTCCTGCGGTTCACGAAGCTCGCGATGGGAATCATGGGGAAGGCCGGAAGGCGGTACATGGAATGCAGCACATGGGTGAACACTGCCTTCGGCGAGGTAAAGCCGCAGTCCGAGACGATTCCCTTCACCTGGGGCGGAAGCTTAAGGCCGCTTGCCATCAGCACCGTGGCCCCTCCCATGGAGGTGCCGTGCAACAGAATCTGTACATCCTCCCCACACCGTTCAATGATCCAGTGGAGCCAGCCCAGCAGATCGTACCGGTCCAGGCAGCCGAAGCCCACATACTCGCCCTCGCTCTGTCCATGGGCCCTGGCGTCCGGCAGGAACATGGCGAAGCCGTGCTTCAGGTAATAGCCTGAAAGCCCGATGTAATCGCTCATCCCCTGGCTGGTGTAACCGTGGAGACAGAGGGCAATCTTTTTGCTGTCCTGGTTCGGGAAAAACGTGGCGTGGAGCCGAAGGCCGTCCTCCGACATCCGCCATACCTCCTCGTGAGGCTGGGCCAGCATATAGTCCTTTCGCTCCTGCATGGTCTGCCCGTACTGCCCCCAGTCCGTGCCGGACATCTTGATGGTCCGCTCCACGCTCAGGCGGTTTCTCTTCATGGTCCTCCGGTAGAAATACGCGGAAGCGCCCGCCTCGGAGACCGCCAGCAGCCCCAGCAGGGCCGCCGCTCCCTTTATCAGTCCTTTTTTCATCTTCCTCTACTTCCTTTTCGCGTCAATCAGTTCCTTGAAGCGCAGCGCCTTGTCGATATTTCCTTCCACCTTCAGCTTCATCAGCCCCACAGCCGCCACCGGGTCAAGCTTCCCTTCCGCGATCCTCATAAAGGTATCGGCGCTTCCGATGAATATGGCGTCCCGGTCAAAATATTCATAGGGCTCCACGTAGAGCTTTCCGTCCTTCACCTCCACGTAGAAGATGCCCTCCGCCTCTCCTGTGATATTGAACTGGTAAGCCAGATGCTCGTGAATATCACTCACATCCGCAGCCATAAAACGGCCCTTTATCTCTGCAAAAAAATCCGCGTACGTCATTCTTATTCCTCTCTTTATTCTCTTCTTCATTTTTCGACCGTTAGTCGATTTGATTACAGGGATACATTATCATTTTTTCGACCATCGGTCAATTCACCCTTTTCCCAAAATGAAACGGGATTTTCCGGTTTTTTCTGTCTATTTTTCCGGTTGTGAATGGAAACAGGCCGTGTTATACTGAATATCTGTAAAACGGACTCTGGAATTTTAGAATAACGACGAAACCGCAGACACACGGAAGAGGTGAAAGACTTGCAGAATCAGACGAAACAGGAACAGATCCTGGACGCGCTCCAGGCTCTTCTGGAAAACAAGAATATACAGAACATCTCCGTCAGCGAGATCGCCCAGACGGCAGGTATCGGGAAGGGAAGCATCTATTACTACTTTCCCTCCAAGGATTCCATCGTGGACGCCCTGGTGGAACGAAATTATGAAAAGCCGCTGGAGACGGCCAAGAATCTGGCCCGGCAGACGGACATCTCCCCCTTTACCCGTATGGCCATGATCTTTCAGGCCTGCCGGAATTCCACGTCGGCCTTCCACGCCCAGAAGGGGACGGCCCTTCCCGACGCCAAGGAGGATGCCTTCATACGGCAGAAATACATGAAGCATCTGATTTCCGAAATGAAGCCGGTGCTGGCGGAAATCATCCGCCAGGGCATCGATATGGGCCAGATCCGCTTCGACTATCCCGCCGCCCTGGCGGAGATCGCCCTGATTGTGCTTACTGTGAAGCTGAATGACTCCGACTCTTCCGGCCCGGAGGAGTCGGAGGAGACCATCCGGGGCCTGATTTCCCTTCTGGAAAAGGGGACGGAAAATCCCGCCGGAAGCCTGAATTTCCTGATGAGCTGAAAAAATCCCTGGGGAGCCGCACAGGACACACTGCGCAGCTTCCCAGGGATTTTTCTGTCTGAAATTTTTATCGGAGCCTGTTTTTCCGCACGCAGACGCCCGTCAGGACGATCACCGCCAAAACGATCATGAAAACCCCGAAGATGACTGCCGTCTCATTTCCCGCCAGGAAAATACCACCCATTTCTGTAGGATACACACCCATCACACCTTTTCTTTCCATATTTCAGCCGGCAAAAATGTCTCTGCCTCCCGCCATCCAGGAACAGCTTTACTGTAACAGAAAAAGCCCGCTTTGACATCGCCCGTTCTTCCTACAAAATCAGGCAGTGCCAAAAGCAGGCTTTCACTCTTCCTGTCACTTCAGCATGTATTTTTTCAGTTCCTGCCGATGGCTGATATCCAGCTTCTGCAGAGCCGTGGAAATGTATCTCTTTACCGTATGCGGGGAAATATTCATATGCTGCCCAATCTCCTGGTTCGTCCAGCCCCGGGCGGCCAGCATGGCGGCGGCAAATTCGGTCGTCGTCAGGTTATCTGCCACATCATGGCCCGTATCCGGGTTGTGAACCTTTCTCCAGCCTGCGGAAAACCGATAGGTGATCGCGATAATCCGTTTGAAATCCTCCGGCCAGCTGGGCTTAATCACCGCCTCCAGCATCCCCCCGAGAAGCCCGTGGTGCTCCCCGAAGCCCTCGATCAGATCGTCGGGCCGGGCCAGCTCCCAAGCGGCCAGAAGATGCCGCTGCGCCTGCTCTGGCTGTCTCAGGCTCATATAGTCCATGACCGCCGCCAGATGAAGGTAGATGGCAGGAATCGGATAATCCCTGGCTCCCATGGCAAGGGCGGCCTCCGCCACTCCCACGCTTTTTTCGTATTCCTTCTGTAAATACAGAAAATGCGCCCTCACATACAGGGCGAATGAACGCACCCCCGGCGGCAGCAGCGGCAGGATCTCCTCTTCCGGCACCATTCCTTCCGGCAGAGGCAGGTGAAGGAGTACAGAAGCCGCGGAAGCAATAAAGGCCGACGCGGCCCGCGTCTCCGGCGCTGTGTCACCGTCCGCAGAGCTCATGGCTTTTACTTCCATCAGCGCGTGCCGGGCCAGCTGAATCTGCCCGATGGAAAGATTCGCGTAGGCGTAGATCAGACAGGCAGAGAGCCGGATATCCGCCTCCGGGTGAGTCAGATAGAGCTCCGCCTCCTCTGCCGCTTTCTCAGGCTGTCCGCTGAAATAATGATACTCCGAACAGGCTATCGCCCTTTGCGGCCCCTCTTCTATTTTCAAAATGCTGTCCATACAGCGCCCCGGCTCAAAGGGCGTATTTAAAAGCGGCATCAGCCCCTTGCCGCAGGCCGGGCGCCGCCTGGTATCCCGTACAGACGGCGCTTTCCTCTCCCGCCTGGGATCTCCTGGTTTCTCAGCATCCGCTGGGATTCCCCAGGAAACGCCAAATTTTCTGACGCCCTCAATCCGTCCCTGGGCGCAGTATTTCTGCGCCAGCCGCTCCGATATCTTCCATTTTTCCGCAGCTTCCCGCACTGTAATGTATTCCATAAGACGCCTCCGCACCTCTCCGCGTAAATCTGGTTCATTTTCTGTTCGCAGCTGCGAACAGTTTTATTCTACCTTTTTCTGTACACAGGCGCAAGACTCTTTATGATAAATCAAAAAGGCTGCGAAAGCCGCGATCCACTCTGTCACCCAGAAGGCGTGCCAGACCCCCTCCGCTTCCAGAAAGCGGCTTAAGAGAAAGGCCGCAGGAATGATCAGCACCAGATAGCGCAGCAGGGAAATCAAAAGCGACGGCACTCCTTTTCCCAGTCCTTCCAGCGCCCCGCCCGCCGTGATGGAGACCGAGGAAACCAGAAAGCCCAGGCTGATGACGCGAAGGGCCGTCCCTCCCATGCGGATCGTCTCCGCATTCGTCGTAAACAGGGCGAACAGCCGCTCCGGAACCAGGAAGCAGATAACCGTTCCGAAGACCATGATGACCGCAGACATGGAAAGGGCGGTCTGAAAAATCTTTTTCACCCTTCCATGCTCGCCCGCCCCGTAATTATATCCCACCAGCGGGCGGATTCCCTGTACGATGCCGTTGGCCGTCAGATAGAGGAAGGTCTGCAGCTTATAATAGACCCCCAGCACCAGGACATAGCTCTCGGAAAACACAGCCAGAATCCCGTTCAACGCGGAAATCAGAATCGAAGGCAGCGCCAGATTCAGGCAGGCCGGTATTCCCACCGCGTACAGCTTTCCCGTAATTTCATCCTGGAAAACTGTTTTGTCTGAAGCCCCGTCAGAAAACAGGGACTTCAGCCTGATCCGCACAGGCAGCGGCCGGATGACACAGATGGCCAGATAAAGCGCCAGCGTCACTGTCTGCCCGATTCCCGTGGCCAGGGCCGCTCCCTCGATTCCAAGCTCCGGGGCCGGTCCGATCCCAAAAATCAGCACCGGGTCCAGAATGATATTCGTGATACAGCCGGCCAGGGTGCTGATCATGGCAGAACGCATGCGCCCAGCCGCCTGAAAGATTTTCTCATAAGTCATTCCCAGCGCAATCACCACCGCAAAAGAAAAGGCAATTCTGGAATAGCGCAGCGCGTAATCCATGATCCCCTCATCCGAAGAAAAAAGCCGCAGGAAAAAGGGCATGACGGCGATGCTGGCCGCCGTCAGGATCACGCCGTGCGCCAGGTTCCAGAAGACCCCCAGAGCCGCCGCCCGATCGGCGCAGCTTCGATCCTGCGCCCCCAGATAATAGGCGATGACCGCGTTGATTCCGATGCCAAAGCCAATGGTCACCGCGTTGATCAGGTTCTGAACCGGATAGACCAGGGACAAGGCTGTCATGGCGTCCTCACTGATTTTGGCCACAAAATAGCTGTCCACGATATTGTAGAGGGAGCTCACCAGCATGGAGAGAACCATGGGAAGCGACATGGACAGCACCAGGCCGAATATGGGTTTTTCTTTCATAAATGTATCGTTCATAGCAAGTACCTCTTTTGCGCAGGCGGATCCTTTCCGAAGATTCTGCATTAGATATGAGACATGCAGCCTGGGAAAGCTCCGCTTTCCCAGGCTCGCGGGCTTCGCCCTATAGAATCTTCGGAAAGGCCCCGTCTTTGCATAAATGCAGGCGGATCCTTTCCGAAGATTCTGCATGTCTCATTGCCTACGCGCAAAATCGCCACACAACCGCAGAAACTGCGGCTGTGTGGCGAAAAGCGAAATCTTCCGTGATTTCGGAAAAATCCACACCCATTCGGGTTTTAAATTATTACAGCTGCGGGCCTGCGGATACAAGCGCCTTGCCAGCCTCGTTGCTCTCGTACTTCGCGAAGTTCTTGATGAAGCGGCCAGCCAGATCCTTTGCCTTGGTCTCCCACTCGGAAGCGTCAGCATAGGTGTCGCGCGGATCCAGGATAGCGGGATCTACGCCCGGCAGCTCGGTCGGGATCTCTACGTTGAAGTACGGCAGAGTCTTGGTCGGAGCGTTCAGGATGTCTCCGTTCAGGATCGCGTCGATGATTCCACGGGTATCCTTGATGGAGATACGCTTTCCGGTTCCGTTCCATCCGGTATTTACCAGGTAAGCCTTCGCTCCGCTGGCTTTCATTCTCTTCACGAGCTCCTCTGCGTACTTGGTCGGATGCAGCTCCAGGAACGCCTGGCCGAAGCATGCGGAGAAGGTCGGGGTCGGCTCGGTGATTCCGCGCTCGGTTCCAGCAAGCTTTGCTGTGAAGCCGGACAGGAAGTAGTACTCGGTCTGCTCCGGAGTCAGGACAGATACCGGCGGAAGTACGCCGAACGCGTCAGCGGACAGGAAGATGACATTCTTCGCTGCCGGAGCTGCGGATACCGGGCGTACGATCTTCTCGATGTGGTCGATCGGGTAAGATACACGGGTATTCTCGGTTACGCTCTTGTCAGCGAAATCGATCTTTCCGTTCTCATCCAGGGTCACGTTCTCCAGAAGAGCGTTTCTCTTGATGGCGTTGTAGATATCCGGCTCAGACTCCTTGTCCAGGTTGATAACCTTCGCGTAGCAGCCGCCCTCGAAGTTGAACACTCCGTTGTCATCCCAGCCGTGCTCGTCGTCGCCGATCAGCAGACGCTTCGGGTCTGTGGACAGGGTGGTCTTTCCTGTTCCGGAAAGTCCGAAGAAGATAGCGGTGTTCTCGCCGTTCATATCTGTGTTCGCGGAGCAGTGCATGGAAGCGATGCCCTTCAGCGGCAGATAGTAGTTCATCATGGAGAACATACCCTTCTTCATCTCTCCGCCGTACCAGGTGTTCAGGATAACCTGCTCGCGGCTTGTGATATTGAATACAACTGCGGTCTCAGAATTGAAGCCCAGCTCCTTGTAGTTCTCTACCTTTGCCTTGGAAGCGTTGTAAACAACGAAATCCGGCTCGAAGTTCTCCAGCTCCTCAGCGGTCGGACGGATGAACATGTTCGTCACGAAGTGTGCCTGCCATGCCACCTCCATGATGAAGCGGATCGCCATGCGGGTGTCCTTGTTGGCGCCGCAGAAAGCGTCTACCACGTACAGCTTCTTGTCAGAGAGCTCCTTCAGAGCGATCTCCTTGGCCGCGTTCCATGCTTCCTGGGTAGCCGGATGGTTGTCGTTCTTATACTCGTCAGAAGTCCACCATACAGTGTCCTTGGAATTCTCATCCATTACAATAAACTTATCTTTGGGGGAACGTCCGGTGTAGATACCAGTCATTACGTTCACTGCACCGAGCTCGCTGACCTGACCCTTCTCATAGCCTTCCAGGCCGGGCTTTGTCTCCTCCTCGAACATCTGCTCATAAGAAGGATTGCGTACAATCTCTGTGGTTCCCGTGATGCCATACTTGGTTAAATCAATTTTTCCCATGTTTCACTTGACCTCTTTCTTTATAGTATAATGTGCTTCAGGCCAGTGGCCCGTTTTTGCCTCGCCCTATATTATCCCATCTTGTGAAAAAAAAGTCAAGCCAGCAAATGTTAAAAAAATAAGAACAAACAGCGCCGGAAATGTACAAAGAGACGAGGGCCGCAAGGCCGCTTATTTTCAGTGTTTTCAGGGTAAATTGCAGTTAAATTATTAAATTACTATGAATTTTTACGTTTTATATTCTTTTTTCTGCAATTTCGTGCTATAATAATTCCAGCTTGTTCCAAAAGTATCACGAACGTCTAAATTCTTTTTCAGTAATCCCCTGAAAAAATGAATTTATATATCAGAAACGAAAGGAGATTTTGCCTATGCAGATGAATTCATACTCTGACATCACCCCCGAAATTTTAGAGCTTGCCAAGATGAGCGAGGCGGCCAGCCAGATCAATCCGGAGCTGTATCCGAAATATGACGTAAAGCGCGGGCTGCGCGATATCAACGGCAAGGGTGTTCTGGCCGGCCTTACCGAAATCGGCGAGGTCGAGGCTTACAAGACCGTGGACGGGAAGCAAATCCCCTGTGAAGGAAAGCTCTACTACCGCGGACTGGACATCGAAGAGCTTGTAAAGGGCTTCGTATCCGAAAAGCGCTTCGGCTTTGAGGAGATCACCTATCTGCTGCTCTTTGGCCGCCTGCCGGACAAAAAGGAGCTCGCGGACTTTTCCGCTCTTCTGGGATCCTACCGCACGCTCCCGACCCACTTTGTGCGGGATATTATCATGAAGGCGCCCAGCAAGGATATGATGAATACCCTGGCCCGCAGCGTCCTGACCCTCTATTCCTATGATGACCGGGGCGACGACATCTCCATCCCGAACGTGCTGCGCCAGTCCCTGCAGCTGATTGCCCTGTTCCCGATGCTTTCCGTCTACGGCTACCAGGCCTACAGCCATTACCATGACGGAAAGAGCCTGTACATCCACCAGCCCCACCCGGAGCTTTCCACCGCGGAGAACATTCTCTACACCCTCCGTCCCGACAGCTCCTACACAGATTTCGAGGCCAAGGTTCTGGATATCGCTCTGGTACTGCACATGGAGCACGGCGGAGGAAACAACTCCTCCTTCACGACCCATGTGGTTTCCTCTTCCGGCACGGACACCTATTCTTCCGTAGCCGCTTCTCTGGGCTCCTTAAAGGGACCGCGTCACGGCGGAGCGAACATCAAGGTCGTGCGCATGTTCGAGGATATGAAGGAGAAAGTGAAGGACTGGAAGGATGAGGACGAGGTCGGCTCCTATCTGCGGGCGCTTCTCCATAAGGAAGCCTTCGACTATGCAGGCCTCATCTACGGTATGGGCCACGCGGTCTACTCTCTGTCTGACCCGCGCGCAAATATTTTCAAATCCTTCGTAGAGCGCCTGTCCAAGGAAAAGGGACGGGAAGATGAGTTCGCCCTTTACTCCATGGTAGAGCAGCTGGCTCCGAAGATCATTGGAGATGAGCGCAAGATCTACAAGGGCGTCAGCGCCAACGTGGACTTCTACAGCGGCTTCGTATACAGCATGCTGGATCTTCCCCTGGAGCTGTACACGCCGATCTTCGCCATGGCGCGTATCGTCGGCTGGAGCGCCCACCGCATCGAAGAACTGGCGAACAACGGAAAGATTATCCGTCCGGCTTACAAGAGCGTGGTGGAAAAGCAGGCATACGTAAAGCTTTCAGACCGGTAAGCGGTTCTTATATTTCCGGCAGCGCAGGAAGGAGGCAGTTCCACGCAGGCCCGGGCTTTGAAAAAGCCCGGAAGCCTGCGTGGAACTGCCTCCTCGTTTGCGCGATAAACCCGCTCTCTCTTATCCCAGCTTCGCCATGCATTCCTTCCGGTAAAAGGCGACTCCGTATTTCATGATATTCTGGTAGCCCTCCTGCCGGAGTTCCTCCTCGTACCGCTGCTCCTCGATCTGGCGCAGAGCCTCGTCGCATTTCTTCTCCAGCTCCTGATAGGTCTTTGAGACCTTGATCTCGATAATCACAGCCTTGCCCCGGACGCTGGGATACTTTAGGAGAATATCCGGTCTTCCGTTTCCCGATTCCCGGTTGGAGAGAACAATATAATTCCCGATATTTTTCAGCATTCCTGCGAGGAAACCATGATAATAGCTTTCTTGATAATCGTAAAAACTGATGGTCTCCATCAGGTTCTCGGACAGAATTTCCGCCATTTTTTCTGTATTTCCGTTCAGAATGCTTTCATAAAGCGGCGACAGTTCCTTTTTGTCTGTCTTTTCCTCGAACCAGCGCAGAACCGTATTTTTATAGACGTAGCGGACTTCGCTGTTTGGTATGGCCATCTCCATATAGATGGTCTCCCCCTCCTGCCGCTCCCGGATCTTCTTCAGATAACCGGTAAAGAACAGAAAATTCCACAGATTGTCCTGGGTGGAATCCATATCCTCATAGGTGATATCCTCATGAATCGGCTTTGTAATCGTCTTTCCCTCTATCAAAGCTTCGATTTCCTGCTTGGCAGACATGTCCGCTTTCTCCACCAGAGTGCGGACGATGCTGTTGGAGCTGGTGTTGGACCAGTAGGGGCGGGCAAAGGCGTCCTTATTCGTCCGGCAGGAATCTACATAATTGATGACACTCCAGGGATTGTATACCTCCGTACTGCCAAACTGATAGCCGTCGTACCACTGCCGCACTGTCTTCAGGTTCTTATCCAGATCATAGAACCTCAGCATCTCTTCCACTTCATCCGGCGTAAATCCGAAATATTCCGCATAAGCGTCTGCGGTGATAGACATGATCTTGAGATTATTCAGTCCCGTAAAAATGGATTCCCGGCTGATCCGAAGACACCCTGTCACCACCGAAAATTCCAGATTCTCATTTGTCTTCAGGGCAGATTCGAACAGGGAGCGGATCAACGCGATCATCTTCCCATAGAATCCGGCAAAATACGCATTTTCCAGCGGAACGTCATATTCGTCTATCAGAATAACGGATTTTTTTCCGGTGCAGTCATACAGGCATTCGGACAGAAACTTCAGAGCAGACGCGTAATCCGCCTCCATGCCCTTCCAGTCACGAATCCGCAGATAACGCTCTCTCTTTGCATCGCTCAAATTCGGATCCGATTCCACCAGCTTCCAGTGCCGTCCATACTCCTCTGCCACCGCCTGCTTCAGCATTTCCAATGACAGCTCAAAGGTCGGCTGCTTCATCGATTTCAGAGAAAGACTGATCACCGGAAACTGTCCCATCCACTTCAGGTATTCTTCCCCGGCTGACATAATCTTTGTCCCTTCAAACAGCGCCCGGTTGTCCTCATTCATCTCAAAGAAATAGCGCAGCATGCTCATGTTCAGCGTTTTCCCAAAACGGCGGGGACGGGTGAACAGGTTTACCTTTCCCTTCATATTCAGAAGAGCCCGGATAAATAACGTCTTATCTACAAAATAATAGCCTTTTGTGAGCAGTTCTTCAAAGCTTTCCACTCCTATCGGCAGCGGTTTCCATTCCATGCAATGCGCCTCCTTTTAAAGTCTGCTGTTTTGTACCGGTACGGCCGCCGCTCTCTGCCCGTGTTCCTATTCAGCGTCTTCCCGAATCGCTGCGGACGGAAGCGATGCGGTTTTTTCCCAGCACAGTTTCCCATATGTGGCCGCGTCGTCCGCGCTGCCAGGCCAGGTCACTCCCACAGCGAGCTTATAGAGCTCATCGGTCAGCAGATTTTTATAGTACCCGCTTCCCAAATCCAGCATCAGCAAGGCCCCACATTCCTGACAGCGCCGCAGCAGCGCCTCTTTCCCACACGCGCTGCGATCCGGCTGCGCCGCATCATCCAGAATGAATACAGGGCGGCCGCCTCGATAATAGTAATCCAGGAAATGCCAGGGGATCTCCGATGAAAGCTCCGCTGCCGCCCGGATATCCAGCCAGATATCCAGGATCTCATTGAGATCCGCAGCTGCGGAAACAGCAAAACAATCCCAGTCCCAGCTCACCTCATCCACTTTGGTATCCCTCACATAATTCGGACGCACGCCGTAAAGCATACGGCTGGAAAAAGCAGCCGACGCCCGCTCCAGACGGGAAAGCCATTCCCGCCTTTCCGGCTCCAGGAGCCCCGCATCGACAAGAAGCTTCTGACGGCGCCGTTCCTTCGCGTCACGCTGCTCCTGAAGACGCTGCTCCTCCAGCGCTTTGCGTTTCTGTTCCTCCAGCGTCCTCCTTTTTTGCTCCCGGTTTCTTTCGAACTTCACCCAAAACCGGCGGTACAGCCAGACACCCAGCCAAATCGGGCCTGCTCCAGGGACGGCAAACAGCGCATAGAGAGGGGAAGCCAGAAAAACCGCAGCATACACGCAGGAGATAATACAGATTACGCCGCAAAAGACCAGGCATCCGCCCAGAAGCCGAAAACCCCATTTCATAAGCACTTCCTCCCTTCTGCCTGTTTCCTGTTCCTCTGAAGTCTCCCCGCAGCGCTGGTTGTCTCTTATTCAGGGAAGCGCCGGCGTACCAGGGGCAATACGCCTTGGCACACCGACGCCAGCTTTACAGGGGGGACTACCAGAATTTCTGTACGCCCTTGCGGGTCGCCATCGCGTACCAGATCAGCACTGCCAGAAACAGTGCCATGATGACGCCATAGACGGCCCCAGGCAGCGGAGCCACATAGGTATTGACCAGACCTGCCGCTCCATAGAGGATCGCCGCGATTCCAAAGACCAGCATCCGGGGAGCGATATAAGCTTTATACCCATCCAGATCCTTACACTTGCGCAGCTCTACATCCTTGCTCATCAGAATCGACGTGATGATCTCTCCTTTTGTCTTCATCATAACCCAGGCATACAGAACGTAAATACCTGCTCCCACAAAAATAACATCCAAAATGCTCCAGATACTGTTGTCCATGATGTATATTCCTCCTTACATTCCCAGAAATTCTTTTACCGCAGCTTTCATCTCGGGAATCTCCACGACCGCATCGTGGAGTACGGGCGCTGTGCGGATTTCCTCTACCGCCTTCGGAAGCTCCGTCCCGGAAAGCCGGGAAAGCGCGTCCGCCAGCTCAAAATCGTCCTTCCCCTCACAGCTCTCTCCGATGGCGTTCATCACGCTGCGGGTGAATTTGTAGGGGCTGGCTGTGGAAGCAATCACCGTCTTCGTCCCGTCTGCTGTATCCGCCTTATACTTTCCATACACACAGGAAGCCACCGCCGTATGGGGGTCAATCACATAGCCTGTCTTCTCGTAAAGCTCCCGAATCGTCCGGGCCGTCTCCTCCTCCGTGGCGAAATTGCCATAGAAGTCGGCAAGCTTCTCCTTCATGGCTGGCGTGATCTCATATACGCCCTTTTCCGCCAGGTTTTTCATAAACTCCGCGTCCGCCCGGTCGTCCTCTCCGGCAATCCGGTAAATCAGCCGCTCCAGGTTGCTGGAAATCAGAATGTCCATGGACGGGGAACTGGTAAGGATAAACTCCCGGTTCCTGTCATAGCTGCCTGTCTGGAAGAAATCAAACAGCACCTTATTTTCATTGGAAGCGCAGATAAGCTTCGCCACCGGAAGCCCCATCTGCTTCGCGTAATAGGCCGCCAGAATATTTCCGAAATTCCCGGTGGGCACCACGATATTGATCTTCTCGCCCTTTTCTATCTCGCCGTTGGCGTAAAGCTTCCCATACGCATATACATAATACACAATCTGCGGCACCAGGCGGCCGATATTGATGGAGTTCGCGGAGGAAAACTGGAAACCGGCCTCCGCCATCTCACGCTCCAGCTCCCGATCCCCAAAGATCGCCTTTACGCCGCTCTGGGCGTCGTCAAAATTGCCATGGATACCGATGACCTTCACATTGGCTCCCTTCTGGGTCACCATCTGCTTTTCCTGGATGGGGCTGACGCCGTTTTTCGGGTAAAATACCACAATGCGGGTGCCAGGCACGTCCGCGAAGCCTGCCAGGGCCGCCTTTCCCGTATCGCCGGAGGTGGCCGTCAGAATCACAATCTCATTTTTTACCTGGTTTTTCTTTGCAGAAGCTGTCATCAGATGGGGCAGAATCGACAGTGCCATATCCTTGAAAGCAATGGTCGCGCCGTGATAAAGCTCCAGATAATAGGCTCCGTCCGCCTTCGACAGAGGCGCGATCTCCGGCGTATCGAATTTCTCGTCATAGGCCCGCCGGATGCAGTCCTTCAGCTCTTCCTCTGTAAAATCCGTCAGGAAACGGCTCATTACCGCGTAGGCCGTCTCCTGGTAGTCCATCTTCGCCAGCTCGTCAAGATCTACGTCGAGCGCCGGGATACTGTCCGGAACAAACAATCCTCCGTCAGCGGACAGTCCTTTCAGGATCGCCTGGGAAGCCGTCGCCCGCACAGAGGAATCTCTCGTACTTCTGTATCGTAAGTCCATGTATTTCGTCCCCTTTTTTCCAAATTTTCAAAATATCTATCGGCATTATACCATACCCCCGGCGAATCCGTCCACAGAATTTCTTTCTGTCCCTTCGTTTCTGTGCTATACTAAAACTAGCGTCGGTGTACAAGGGTCAATACGCCTTGGCACACCGACGCTACCCTCAATTGACAAGGACACGCACGCCTCCAGCGGCCTAATTCCAGGAGAAAGGAGCATCCGCATGACACTGAAAATCACCACCCTGATCGAGAATCAGCCAGACGAAGCAGGGGACCTGGCCTTTGAGCACGGCCTCTCTCTTTACATGGAATTCGCAGGAAAACGCCTGCTTTTCGACACGGGGCAGACCGGCGCCTTCGTGGACAACGCCGGGAAACTGAGCGTCGATCTGGCAACACTGGACGCTGTCGTTTTAAGCCATGGCCATTATGACCACAGCGGCGGGCTCGCGCGCCTGCTGCCGCTTCTGCCCGCGAATGTCCCCGTCTATGTGGGAGAAGGCTTCTTTACGCCCAAATACAAAAGAATTCCCGGAGGCTCTTTCCAGTACAACGGAAATCCCTTCCCCCGGGAAATTTTCGCGCCTTACCCGGTCCGCCTGACAGAGCTTGGCTCCGATGTGGCCAGACTGGCGCCTGAAATTTTGCTTTTCAAGAACTTTGCGCGCAGCTGCCCCTTCGAGAAACCGAATTCCCGTTTCTATCTCGGAGCTGCCGGCGGCTTGCAGCCGGACTATTTCGATGACGAGATCGCCCTGGGGCTCCTGACCGGAAAAGGGCTGGTTTTCCTCTCCGGCTGCGCCCATCCGGGCATCGTAAACATGCTGGAGACCGCGGCTGAGCGGACAGGCGTCCCACTCTACGCAGTCATCGGCGGAACGCACCTGGTGGACGCAGGCGAAGAACGGCTCCAGAAAACCGCGGAGGCCTTCCGAACACTGGGGCTTTCCTGGATCGCGGTTTCCCACTGCACCGGAGCCCGCGGCGAAGAGCTGCTCCAGGACGCCTTCCCGGAACAGTTCATCCGCAATAACACCGGTCACATCCTGCAGCTCTGACGAAGCCTCTCATAAAGCGCCGGTTTCCGGTCCGTCCGGGCCGGGAACTCCCTCCGGTACCGCCGCAGGCTCTCCAGATCGAGATCCGCAAAAATAAGCTCCTCCCCGCCCCCGGCCTTTGCCAGGATACGGCCAAAGGGATCCACGATCCTGGAATCCCCGCTGTAGCTTAAGGTCCTGGCGCGGCCCACCCGGTTCACGCCTGCGATATAGCACTGATCCTCGATGGCCCGCGCCCGAAGAAGCGTCATAAAATGCTCCCGCCGATCGGATGGCCAGTTGGCAGGCACCACAATCAGCTCCGCCCTCTCCGACGCGATCTCAAAAAGCTCCGGAAAGCGCAGATCATAACAGATAAGCGGCGACAGGGTAAACTCCTTTACCTGGCAGAAGGCCAGCTCCTCCCCTCCCGCGTAGTGGACCGATTCTGTCCCGAAGGTAAAGGGATGGATCTTCCGGTAATCCGCCAGAACCTCCCCCCTGGGGCTTAAGACCGCGTACCGGTTGAAGGATTTGGGCTCACAGAGTTCCACATAGCCGACGCCGATATACAGGCCGTATCTTTCCGCCTGCTCCCGGAAAAAAGAGAGGGTGCGGGGATTTTCCCCGGTCTCCCCGATTTTCTCCGGATGCATGGAAAAGCCTGTCATGCTCATCTCCGGAAATAGGACAAGATCTGCATTCTGCTCCCGGGCCCTTTCAAGAAACGCGAGGGCCGCCTTAAAATTTCCCTCTTTATCCTCCCACAGGGGTTCTGTCTGGGCCAACGCTATTCTCATACTTACTTCTCCTTCCCTGAAAACCTGAAAAGACGCCCCGGCTGGCAGAGATACTTCTCTCCTGTCAGCCGGGACGCTGCAGATGCTTCTTTCGTTTATGCCGCGGCGGAATTATTGATCGCCGTTACCAGAGCGTCGATGGACGCGCGGATGATATCGGAATCCACGCCCGCGCCCCAATAAAGCTTTCCGTCCGGGGTCTGGATACCCACATAGGCGATAGCCCGGGAACTGGAGCTGGCCTCCAGCGCATGCTCCTGATAGGTCACCAGATTGTACTGAAGACCAAAGCATTTCTTGAGGGCGTTGCTGACGGAATTCAGGCGGCCGTTGCCCGGCGCGTAGGTGACCTCCTTCTTTCCCTGGCAGTCGGTATGTACCTCGGCGGTGATGCCGCCGTTCTCCTGCTTGAAGTGTACCTCAGTAATCTGATAGGGCGTCCGCACTTCCTCGAATTTCTTCTTGAAGAGCTCGAAAATCTCCTCAGGAATCAGCTCCTTGTTCTTGTGATCGGACTCGTCCTTGGCCGCGTAGCCCATGGCCTCGCGCATCTTCGGCGGCAGGTTGAGGCCGAAGTTGTGCTCCAGAATGTAGCCGACGCCGCCCTTTCCGGACTGGCTGTTGATACGGATCACGTCCGCGTCGTAGTTGCGGCTTACGTCCGTCGGGTCAATCGGCAGATAGGGCACATCCCAGTGATCCGGATCGTTCTCCACCCGGTAATGCATACCTTTGGCGATGGCGTCCTGATGGGAGCCGGAGAAAGCTGCGAATACAAGGGCTCCCGCGTAGGGGCTTCTCTCGTCCACCTTCATGCCTGTGAATTTCTCATAGGCCTCGCAGACCTCCGGCATATTGCCGAAATCCAGCTCCGGGTCCACGCCCTGGGAATACATATTCATGGCCAGGGTCACCACGTCCACGTTGCCGGTGCGCTCTCCATTTCCAAAGAGGGTTCCCTCTACGCGGTCGGCTCCTGCCAGCAGTCCCATCTCGGTGTCCGCCACGCCGCAGCCGCGGTCGTTGTGGGGATGCAGGGAGACGATGACATTATCGCGGTATTTCAGGTTCTCGCACATGTACTCAATCTGGCTGGCGTATACGTGGGGCATGGAATGCTCGACCGTCACCGGAAGGTTGATGATCGCCTTTTTATCCGCCGTGGGCTTCCACACGTCAAGCACCGCGTTGCAGACCTCCAGGGCGTACTCCGGCTCCGTGCCGGTGAAGCTCTCCGGGCTGTATTCAAAGCGGTAATTGCCGCCGCTCTCCTCGGTCAGTTTTTTCAGAAGCTCCGCTCCCTCCACGGCGATCTTCAGGATCTCCTCCTTCGACTTGTGGAATACCTGCTCTCTCTGGGCCACAGAGGTGGAATTGTACACATGCACGATGGCCTGCTTCACGCCCTCCAGGGCCTCGAAGGTCTTGCGGATGATATGCTCCCTGGCCTGGGTCAGCACCTGAATCGTCACATCGTCGGGGATCAGATCCTGTTCAATCAGCGTGCGGATAAAGGTATACTCCGTCTCGGACGCTGCCGGGAAGCCTACCTCGATCTCCTTAAATCCCACCTTGCACAGAAGCTTGAAGAAGCCAATCTTCTGCTCCAGGGTCATGGGCACCACCAGCGCCTGGTTGCCGTCGCGTAGATCTACGCTGCACCACACGGGCGCTTTGTCCACGTAATCCTTCTGGGCCCATTTCAGGCAGGGATAGGGCGGTAAATAATACTGTCTCCGATACTTGCTGTGATTCATCATGGTCTTGTTCTCTCCTTTTTCCGTTTTGTTGTCTTGCGGTGTGTCCGATAACAGAAATGCGGAAAAGCTGGGCGGTATGCCTGCGCCAGAAACCTTTTTGCTCAGGAAATCCTTTTAGGTATAAAAAATCTCCGGCAGCCTGAAATAGACTGCCGGAGACGAAAGATTTCACTCTCAAGAAGGACTTTCTTCCGAAATCACCTTCTCATCATTCTTACGCGGTACCACTCCGGTTTACGAACCTGGTTCGTACTCTCATCAGATACGGATCCAAAGCATTCCCTGTGCTTCCAGACCTTATATCCTCCCCGCTGTAACGGTCGGGCTCCGTCTGCGCCTACTTTCCGTTCTCCGACGTAATCCGTCATAAGCAGAACGATTTCGGACAGCCGCTCTGAGGCCAGTTCCCATTCTTCCCTCCGCTGCCTTACACCAGCCGGCAGCTCTCTGCGCTCCGGAAAAATCGTACTCTTCCTCGTCTTCGCATTTCTCTGATATCTGTGTTTAAGGATATCAAAAATGTCAGGGACTGTCAAGCGTAAAATTCATGCCCCTCATAGGAGAACAGAAGCGTCAGATTGTCCCGGAACCATTGATGGTTCCCGGCGTCCGCGTAGGCCGGGGCCACAAAATACAGCGCGCCCGCCGATTCGTCCTCCCCGCAGAGCGCCCGCTCCACGGCCTCCACCGTCTCCTCTGACACGGCCACCCGGTCGATTTTCCCGGTGGCTACAGGTGAAAACTGCGCCCTTCCATTCTGGCGCTGATAGATAACCTCCTTTATGGTATCGGGAAATACGCCGCTTTTCACCCGGTTCAGCACCACGTTGGCCACCAGCAGCTTTCCCTTTATATCCTCCCCCGACGCCTCCGCCTCCACCAGGCGGAGCAAAGCGTCGTAATCCTCCTCGGATACCTCATAAATGCGGCCCGTCTCTGCGGCGGCTTTCTCTGCGGCTTCCTCCGCTGTTTCCGCTGCGCCGCTGTCCTCCGCCGCAGCTCTTTCTTTTGCTGCCGCAGCTTCCTGTGCCTGCCGCGCCATCCGGCCGCGCTCCTCTTCCTCTGCCCGGGACGCCCGCTCTGCCTGCAGACGGGTGAGGGCCTCCCCGGAGACTTCCGCCGTCCGGATCCCGGCTGTCACGCACAGACCTTCCTGCAGGGTTTCGCTTTTGTAAGAGATTTTACCAGTTGCTTCTACATCCTTCGTATCGGCGGACACCATGAGAATCATGCCCGCCAATCCCAGCACAATTGCACAATCTCTTAACCTGTTCATACGAGCTTATTATAAAAAGCTTTCCTTTGTCCGTCAACCATCCAGCGCGTATTTCGTTACAGTTTTTGTATATCAGTTCCTTTTTTATCCTTTTCGTGAATAATGTCTGATAGATTGACCAAAAATAAATTTCACCGGCCAGGCTTTTTTATGGCCTTTTCCAGTTCTTATTTTCTATAATCATTTCACTTTTGTTACATACAATATAGTATATGTCATATTTTCGTAATATTTCACATTATAAACTGGAAGGAGGTTTTCATATGAAAATCAGGGAAGGAGCCAACCTGCTTGCGGGGATTCTCTTTACCATAACCGCAGGCACACTGCTGCACTTCTGCTACGAATGGAGCGGGGAAAATCCTTTCGTCGCCCTGTTCGCCCCGGTCAGCGAATCTGTCTGGGAGCATCTGAAGCTTTTATTCTTTCCGGTGCTGGTCTACACGCTTTTTGAAATTATCGTGCTCTTCAAGGCCTCCGGGCGCTTTCTGACCGCCAGGGTAGCCGGCGTAATCCTGGGGATGTTTTTCATTCTGGCAGCCTTTTTCACCTATACCGGCATCATTGGAAAGGATTTTCTGGCGGCAGACATCCTGATTTTCGCCTTAAGCGTCCTCATAACCTTCCTTGCCTCTCGCTTTCTGGAGGTGCGCTGCCCCGCGTTCAATCTGCCTCTGCTGGCCAATTACGCCCTCCTGCTCCTGCTTGTGACCTGCTTTTTCTCCTTCACCTTCAGCCCGCCGGGACTTCCCATGTTCCAGAGCCCGGTATAAAAATCAGCGCATTTCTATTGCTCGTTAATGTAGTTAATCAGGCCCTCTGCCTTGATGATCTTCTGCATGAATTCCGGGAACGCCTGACCCTGATACTGCTTTCCAGTCGTCCGGTTATAGATGATCCCGCTGTCGAAATCCACTTCCACCTCGTCGCCGTCCTGAATATCCTTCGCCGCCTCCGGGCACTCGATAATTGGAAGGCCGATATTGATGGCGTTGCGGTAGAAGATGCGCGCGAAGGTCTCCGCGATCACGCAGGAAACGCCAGACACCTTGATGACCAGCGGCGCGTGCTCCCGGGAGGATCCGCAGCCGAAATTCTTATTCGCCACCATGATGTCGCCTGGCTGCACCTTATGTACGAACTCCTTGTCGATATCCTCCATACAGTGCTCCGCCAGCTCCTTCGGATCCGCGATGGCCAGGTACCGGGCCGGGATGATTACGTCTGTATCTACATTGTCGCCGTATTTAAAAACTCTTCCTTTTGCCTGCATCTGTCTTCCCTCCTATAATCCAAGCTCTGAGGGCTGGGAGATCCGTCCGGTCACAGCGCTGGCCGCGGCTACCGCCGGGCTTGCCAGGTAAACCTCGGAATCCACATGGCCCATACGTCCTACAAAGTTGCGGTTCGTGGTGGACACGCAGCGCTCGCCCGCCGCCAGGATACCCATGTAGCCGCCCAGGCAGGGGCCGCAGGTAGGCGTGCTGACCACAGCGCCCGCCTCGATAAAGGTCTTCAAAAGCCCTTCCTCCATAGCGTCCATGTAGATCTTCTGGGTGCCGGGAATCACGATGCAGCGCAGGCCCTTCTTCACCTTTCTGCCCTTCAGGATTTCCGCGGCCGCCCGCAGATCATCCATCCTTCCGTTCGTGCAGGAGCCGATCACCACCTGATCGATCTCCATGCCGCCCGGAATCTCGTCAAAGGTTCTTGTATTCTCCGGAAGGTGCGGGAAAGCCACGGTGGACTTCAACGCACTTAAGTCAATCGTGTACTCCGCGTCGTACTCCGCGTCCGGATCCGCCTCATAGACCGTATAGGGACGGCTGGAATGCTCTGCCATATAAGCCTTTGCCTTCTCGTCCACCGGGAAGATGCCGTTCTTTCCGCCGGCCTCGATGGCCATATTGGCAATCGTAAAACGGTCGTCCATGGACAGGTTTGCCACGCCCTCTCCCGTAAACTCCATGGATTTATAGAGAGCTCCGTCCACGCCGATCATGCCGATGATGTGCAGGATCACATCCTTGCCGCTGACCCACTTGGAGGGTTTGCCCACCAGGTTGAACCGGATCGCGGAAGGAACCTTGAACCAGGCCTTGCCCGTCGCCATGCCGGCCGCCATGTCCGTACTGCCCACGCCCGTGGAGAACGCGCCCAGCGCCCCGTAGGTACAGGTGTGGGAGTCCGCTCCGATGATGCAGTCCCCGGCCACTGTCAGGCCTTTTTCCGGGAGGAGGGCGTGCTCGATTCCCATCTCTCCCACGTCAAAATAATTGGTGATCTCCTGGCGGCAGGCAAATTCCCGCACACACTTACAGTTCTCCGCAGACTTGATATCTTTGTTGGGGATAAAATGATCCATCACCAGGGCAATCTTATCCTTGTCAAAGACCTCCTGCTTTTTCAGCTTTCCCATCTCGCGGATGGCCACCGGGGTGGTGATATCATTTCCCAGAACCAGATCCAGCTGCGCCTCAATGAGCTGCCCGGCCTTGACCTCCGAAAGGCCCGCATGCGCCGCCAGAATCTTCTGCGTCATTGTCATTCCCATGCTTCTTCTCTCCTTTTTCTGTAAAATTCCTGATTGTATTTTAGCATACCTGTTGATATAATTAAAATACATATTATGAATATTTAATATAATTATAGATTATGTCAGTTCTGACAGCAGCCTCCGGCGCGAAGCTGGAGGCTGAGCTTAAAAATAAAAAGACAGGAGGCCTCCCATGAATCAGAATCTTTCTCTCTACCGGATTTTTTACACGGTCGCCCGTTCCGGGAATATCTCCCGGGCCGCGGACGAGCTTTTTATCAGCCAGCCCGCCGTCAGCAAGGCTGTCAGGAAGCTGGAGCAGTCTGTGGGCTGCGCTCTTTTCACCCGCTCCTCCCGGGGCGTCCAGCTGACCGAAGACGGAGAGCTGCTGTATTCCCACGTAAAATCCGCCCTTCAGACCCTGGAGAGCGCGGAAAACCAGCTGCGGCTGCGCCACGAGCTGGGCATGGGGCAGCTGCGCATCGGGGTCAGCTCCACCCTCTGCAAATACGTCCTTCTGCCCTCCCTTAAGGATTTCGTCAAGCTGCACCCTCATCTCCGGGTCACCATCACCTGCCAGTCCACCAGCCACACCCTGCAGATGCTGGAGGAGGGGGAGCTGGATCTGGGCCTTACCGGAAAGCCGGAGAGGCTGGGTTCCCTGTCCTTCTCGCCCGTCATGCAGATCCAGGACACCTTTGTGGCCGCAAAGGAATATCTGGACAATTTCTGTCGTTTCGCCGGACAGGATGGCGCCAGCCCTTTTGCCTCCGGGTCTGCGGGCACGCTTTCGCTTCTGGAGCACGGCGTCCTGATGCTCCTGGACCGGGAGAACCTGACCCGTCAGTATCTCGACGTTTACCTTCGGGAAAACGGCCTCTTTCCGGAAAACATTCTGGAAGCCACCTCCATGGATCTGCTGATTGATTTCGCCCGCATCGGCCTGGGATGCGCCGGCGTCATCCGGGAATTCGTTCTGCCGGATCTGGAAAACGGAACGCTGCGGGAGCTTTCCCTTCCCTTTTCCATCCCGCCCCGGGAAATCGGCTTCGTGTACCGGGAAGGCCAGCTGAAACCCGAGGCGGCAGCCGGGCTGATCCGGGGAACCGCCCGCGCCTGGGATTCCTGCCAAACCCCGTAATTTACAGAGCCGCCCACACATAAAATCCCGCCGGAGCCTCCTGCCCTTCTGGGGCGCTCCGGCGGGAAAGCTTTTGCCATGCCCGCTCCTTATATTATTCTACCGTCACGCTCTTAGCCAGGTTTCTTGGCTTATCCACATCCAGCCCTCTTGCCAGAGATACATAGTATCCCAAAAGCTGCAGGGGAACCACCGCCAGCGAAGCGGCAAAATGCTCATCCGTCCGCGGGATATAGGTCACAAAATCCGCTGTGTCCTCAATATTATAGTGTCCATAGGTGGTCAGACCCATCAGATAAGCGCCCCGGCTCTTACACTCCACCAGATTGCTCACCGTCTTCTCATAGAGATTACTCTGGGTCAATATGCCTACCACCAGCGTGCCATCCTCAATCAGGCTGATCGTGCCGTGCTTTAGCTCACCAGCCGCGTAAGCCTCTGAGTGGATATAGCTGATTTCCTTCATTTTCAGGCTGCCTTCCATGGAAATCGCGTAATCAATTCCGCGCCCGATGAAAAATACATCCTTCGCAGCCGCCTGCTTGGCGGCAAACCACTGAATCCGCTCCTTATCCTGCAGCACCCGCTCGATTTTCTCCGGAAGCGTCAAAAGCTCCTCTATCAGCGCACCATACGTTTCCTCTTCCAGCGCGCCGCGCGCAAAGCCGAACTGCACCGCCAGCACATCGCAGGCCACAAGCTGAGTGCTGTAAGCCTTCGTGGTCGCCACCGCGATCTCCGGGCCAGCCAGGGTATAAAATACATTGTCCGATTCCCGCGCAATGGAGGAACCGACCACATTTACGATAGAAAGCGTCCGGATCCCCTGCTCCTTTGCCTTTCTCAGGGCAGCCAGGCTGTCTGCCGTCTCTCCAGACTGGCTTATCACGATGGCCAGTCCTTTCTTATCAAGCGGCAGATCCCGGTAGCGGAACTCAGACGCCAGCTCTACCCGCACCGGAATCTTTGCCAAATCCTCCAGCACATACTGGGCCGACATGGCCACATGGTAGGCCGATCCACAGGCCACCATATAAATCTGGCTGATTCCACGGATATCCTCATCACCAAGACCGATTTCTGACAAATCAATTCGTCCGTCATGGATCACAGAACGCAAGGTGTCCTGCACTGCCTTGGGCTGCTCATGAATCTCCTTGATCATGAAATGCTCATAGCCAGCCTTCTCCGCCGCTTCCGCATCCCACTTGATCTCCACAAGCTCCTTCTCAATCTCATCGCCGTCCAGATTGTAGAAGGTAATCTTCCCCTTCTGCACCCGGCCAAGCTCCAGGTTTCCGATATAATAGACGTTTCTCGTATGCTTCAAAATCGCCGGCACATCCGAGGCAATGTAAGATTCCCCGTCAGCCACGCCCAGGATCATGGGGCTGTCTTTGCGGGCCACATAGATCTCCTCCGGATAATCCTTAAACATCACAGCCAGCGCGTAAGAGCCACGGATACGCACCATCGCGTGGTTCAGTGCGTCCACCGGAGTCCCCAAATATTTTTTATAGTAATAGTCCACCAGCTTGACTGCCACTTCCGTATCCGTCTCCGAATAAAAGCGGTAGCCATGCTTTAAAAGCTTCAGCTTCAGCTCCTGATAATTCTCGATAATTCCGTTATGAACGCCGACTATCGTCTCCTCGTCATTGCAGTGGGGATGGGCGTTCGTCTCCGAGGGCTCGCCATGGGTCGCCCAGCGTGTATGGCCGATGCCGCAGTCGCCGGGAAGCGCCTGGCCGCCGTTCGTCTTCTCCTCCAGAACTTTCAGGCGTCCCTTCGCCTTCACGATCTCAATCGGCCCATCTCCGTCCCGCACCGCCAGGCCCGCCGAATCATATCCTCTGTATTCCAGTTTGGAAAGGCCCTCCAGCAGCACAGGCGCCGCCTGCCGGTTTCCCACAAAACCAACGATTCCACACATAGATTCTCTGCTCCTCCTGTTTTCATTCAGATGAGTCTATCATAGCAGAAAGACAGGGTGTTGAAAAGTGCAAGTTTCATTTGTTTAACGAAAAATGCAAATGCAAGGTTGAAAATGTTTCCACAATTTAGGGGCTATGCCATCACGGCCATACATTCTTTCTCCCCAAACCGCCTGGGACGGGTAAACAGGTTTACCTCGCCCTAATTTTGTAACAGTTCCTTAATGAACAACGTTTTATCTGCATAGTAAAAATCATTCGTCCTGATTTTTTCAAATCCATCAATCCCGATGGGAAGTTTCTTCCTCACCTTCCCCACGCTCCTTTCCGGTACCAGATGGGGCAGTCAAATTTGTCCATTGAATTGTCTGTAAATTATTTGTAACTGTGGAAGGGCATACTCAGTAAAACGTGCTGACAGGGATCCCAGAGGAGAAGTAAATTACTCCAGGTATCTGAAGTATCTCACAAATGTTGACCCTTGGCTATCCGGTCGATTATAAAGCGCTTACGAAAATAGCAGAATAATGTTGAAATTTGCTTTATAAAGAAGAAACCCGGTCAGAACTCATTTTTCTGACCTGGAAATTAATTATGATTCAAGCAGATATGGTTTGAGCGGTTCTATCAGTTCAAACACTTTAGTTCCGGGGGCAGAACTGGCGGGCGGTTTTCTCGCATTCATCTGATCCAGTCTCTTTGCATTAGCAATAGCGATTTCCATGTAAGGTTTCAATATTTCATACATATCTGGCCGTCCTTTGCTATACTCTCCAGCTCCAATATTTTTAAGCCATTCGGTAAGTTTGGGCCAGTAACCTTGTCTATGAATATCCGAATGAAAATAGCTAAA
>CALWBB010000011.1 GCA_944375885.1 uncultured Merdimonas sp. | reverse complement strand
AACGTCTACGATGTGGGCGACGAGATGAACATCAACTACATTGTCATGGAGCTGGTGGAAGGCATCACGCTGAAGACTTATATTGAGAAAAAGGGCAGGCTGACAGTCAAGGAGGCGACCAGCATCGCCATCCAGGTGGCTTCCGGCCTGGAGGTGGCGCACAACAACCGCATTGTGCACCGGGATATCAAACCCCAGAATATTATTATTTCCCGGGAAGGAAAAGTAAAGGTGACGGATTTTGGAATCGCGAAATCCATTTCTTCCCATACAAATACAGCGGACTCCATGGGTTCTGTCCATTATACGTCCCCGGAACAGGCCAGAGGCGGCTACAGCGACGCCAAGAGCGATATCTATTCCCTGGGTATCGTGATGTATGAGATGGTGACAGGACGGGTGCCCTTCGACGGGGAGACCACCGTGGTGGTGGCGGTGAAGCATCTGCAGGAGGATATCGTATCGCCCCGCGTCTATGCTTCCGACGTGCCGATCAGCCTGGAGCATATTATTCTGAAATGTACGGAGAAGAGTCCGGACCGCCGGTACCAGAACGTAACGGAGCTGATCGCGGATCTGAAGCAGTCGCTGCTGACTCCGGATGTGAATTTTGTAAAGGAGATCGTTCCGGACGGAGCCAAGACGGTGGCCATTACTCGGGATGAGATCAGTAAAATCAAGAAAGAGACAGGACGCCTTCCCAAGACGGAGGAGGACACAGAATCCCATTACGCCTATCTTGACCGGATGAATGAAGAAAACGCTGCAGACGATGATGATTACGACGAGGATGCGTATGACGATGAAGAGGGGTATGGAGACGGCGGTTATGACGACGATGATTATGATGACGAGGACGAAGATGAGGACGACGATGACGGCGGAATCCTGGATCCGAAGCTGGAAAAAATCATGATGATTGGCGGCATCGCCGCAGCTGTTATTATTGTCATCATTGTGATTGTAATTCTTACCCAGGTTTTCGGAGGAGGCGGTTCAAAGAAGAATAACGATGACCAGAACCTTCCGGAGATAGAGGATGTGGAAGAAGAGAAAGCAGAGGTGCCGAATCTTCTGGGCAAGAGCTATTCCGAGGCAAAGGAAGAGCTGAACAGCATGAACCTGGGAATCAAGCTCGGGGAAACCCGCTCTTCCGATGAATACGATCCGGGACAGATTATTTCACAGAGCGTAGAGGCGGGTACGGAGGTCGAGGCAAATACGACCATTGTGGTAGACATCTGCGGCGACGGCTCCCAGTCTGAGGTTCCGGATCTGGAGGGTAAATCAAGGACGCAGGCGGAGAATGCCCTGACATCCCTGGGACTTAGCGTGGATATTACGGAGAAATTCAGCGATACCGTAGATAAAGGTTATGTCATTTCCACCTCGCCCAAGGCTGGCAGCAAGGTGGATAAGGGCGGCGTCGTCCAGGTCGTGGTGAGCAAGGGAAGTGAAGCGGATGCTATGGTAGAAGTCCCGACCCTGACGAACCGCGATGAGGCGACGGCCAAGCAGCTTTTAAGCTCCGCAGGCCTGGCTTCCGGAAGCGTGACGCAGGAGTTCAATAATACGGTAGAATCGGGCAAGATTATTTCCCAGAATCCGAATGCCGGCACAAAGGTGGAAAAGGGCACGAAGGTCAGCTATGTGGTCAGCAAGGGCGCGGAGGATGTCTATATTGGCAACGCCATGAAGGACGGAAGCAGTGAAAGCGCTGTGACAGCCTATCTGACTGGAAAGGGCCTGAAGGTATCCAGGTCTGAAGCATACAGCGATACAGTGAAGAAGGGAGATGTCATTTCCTATAATCCTGGAAACGGAAGCACGGTGGCTCCCGGAAGCACCGTAACGATTGTAGTGAGCCTTGGACCGGAGCCGGTGAAGACTGCGCAGGTGCCGGGGGCAGGCGCGGATATCAACGAGATTACGAACCGGGGTTTTGTAGTCGGAAACAGGACTTATGAATACAGTGACAGCATTGCGGAAGGAAAGATCATTTCCTGCAGTCCCAGTGGAACGCAGAATGTAGGCACGACGATTAATGTCGTAATCAGCAAGGGAGCCTGCACACATCTCAATGTAGGCGCGGATGGCGTATGCAAGGACTGCGGCAAGCAGGTCCAGACGCCGACGCAGCCGACGGATCCTTCGACGCCCACCACCCCCTCTGAGGGCGGCGGCACTGACACGCAGACGCCTGCGGCTCAGTAGGAAAAGCAGGCTTATCCATGCAGGGGAAAATTATAAAAGGTATCGCCGGATTCTACTACGTACATGTGGGAGAATCCGGCGTCTATGAATGCAAGGCAAAGGGAAGCTTCCGCAATCAGAAGGTTAAGCCCCTGGTGGGCGACAATGTGCGGATGACGGTTCTGGATGAAAGAGATAAGGAAGGGAACATCGAAGAGATTCTTCCAAGAAAGAACGAGCTGATCCGCCCGGCGGTGGCCAATGTGGATCAGGCGCTGGTGATTTTCGCGGCGGCAAAGCCGAAGCCTAATTTCAATCTTCTGGACAGGTTTCTGATTCTGATGCAGTACCAGCAGGTTCCGGCGGTCGTGTGCTTTAACAAGCAGGATCTGGCGGCGGAGCAGGATCTGGCGGCTCTGAAGGATACCTACATAAGCGCGGGCTATGAGGTACGGTTCACCAGCGCGGCCACCAGGGAGGGCGTGGAGGGGATCCGCAGCCTGCTGAAGGGGCGGACCACGACGGTGGCCGGGCCCTCCGGCGTGGGGAAATCCTCCCTGATTAACCTGCTCTCTCCGGAGGCGTCCATGGAGACCGGCGATATCAGCAGAAAGATTGAGCGGGGACGCCATACGACCCGGCATTCGGAGCTTTTCGCTCTGGATGAGGACAGCTACATCTGCGATACGCCGGGATTTAGCTCTATCTATCTGCCGGAAGGCATGGAGAAGGAGGAGCTGGGACAGTATTTTCCGGAGTTCCGGGAATATGAGGAAAGCTGCCGGTTCCAGGGCTGCGCCCATATCCACGAGCCGGACTGCGCGGTAAAGGAAGCTCTTGCGGAGGGCAGAATCAGCCCTATCCGTTATGAGAATTATACGCTGCTTTATAACGAACTGAAAGACAAGAGGAGGTATTGACACATGAATAAGCTGGCGCCGTCGATTCTTGCGGCAGATTTTGCCGCTCTGGGCGAGGACGTGAAAAAAGTGGAGAACGCGGGAGCGCAGTATCTTCACATCGATGTGATGGACGGAGCGTTTGTGCCCAGTCTGTCTTTAGGCTTTCCGGTGATTGAGTCTATCCGGAGAAATTCGATCATGGTATTTGACGTGCATTTGATGATCTGCGATCCGGACCGTTATATCCAGGCCTTTGCCGATGCGGGAGCGGACATCATCACCGTACACGCGGAAGCCTGCACCCATCTGAACCGAACGGTCGCGGCTATCAAGGAGGCCGGCGTGAAGGCTGGCGTCGCCCTGAACCCGGCCACTCCGCTTTCGGCCCTGGAGTATATCCTGGAGGATCTGGATCTGGTGCTTCTGATGACGGTGAACCCGGGCTTCGGCGGCCAGAAGTATATCGAAAGCTGCACCCGCAAGATTCAGGAGCTGCGCAGGATGATTGACGGGCGCGGGCTGGAGACGGATCTCGAGGTGGACGGAGGAATCAAGCTGAACAATGTGCAGAAGGTGCTGGACGCCGGAGCAAACGTCATCGTAGCCGGTTCCGCCGTCTTCTCCGGCGATGCGCAGAAGAATGTGGAGGACTTCCTGAAGATACTGGATGCAAAATAATCCGAATGCGGAACGGGACAGGAAGCATGAGAACTTTAATTGTAAGCGGGGGCAGAATCGGACGCGGTTTTGCCCTGTCCTTTTTGAAACAAGAACCATTTGACCGGATCATAGGCGTGGACAATGGACTGCGCTTCCTTTATGAAAATGGAATCGCTCCCACCCATGTGGTGGGGGATTTTGACACGGCCGCGCCGGAGCTGGTGGATTATTACCGGAAGCAGAAGAACATCGAGCTTAGGGCCTTTAATCCGGTCAAGGATTCCACAGATACGCAGATTGCCATCGAGCTGGCCCTGGAGCTTGGGAGTACGGAGATCGTGATCCTGGGCGGCACCGGGAGCCGGATTGACCATGTGCTTGGGAATATCCAGAGCATGATGCTGGCGAAGAAAAGAGGCGTGCTCTGCGAGCTCCTGGACGAGCATAACCGGATTCGCCTGATAGATGAGGAGACGGTGATTGCGAGGGAGGAACAGTACGGGGACTATGTCTCTCTCATTCCTCTGACCACGGAGGTGACCGGCGTGACGCTGACCGGTTTTAAATATCCGCTGCGGGATCATACCTTTACCAGCACGGGAAGCGCGGGCCTTGGCGTCAGCAATGAGATTCTGGCGGCGGAGGGAAGGATTCAGATGAAGACAGGCGTTTTGATTCTGATTGAATCCCGGGACTGACAAGAGAAAAAGAAAGCATACGACAGAGAGGGGCCTGGTTTACCGGGCTCTTTTTTTGTGCTAGAATTGTGCTATGGACGAAGTGAGAACAGAGATCCGGATCTCCGTGCGCGCGCTGGTGGAATTTATCCTGCGGGAGGGAGATCTGGACAACAGAACGACAGGAAAGGCGGATCTTCTGGCCATGCAGGCAGGGGGCCGTCTTCACAGAAAAATACAGAAACGGATGGGAGCAGGCTACCAGGCGGAGGTTCCTTTGAAGACCCGTGTCTCCATGGGGAAATTTGACTGTGTGGTGGAGGGCCGCGCGGATGGGATTTTCGCGGAGGACGGCCTGGTCTACATCGACGAGATCAAGGGCGTGTACCGGGATCTGAAACTTATCGGGGAGCCAGTGGGCTTGCATCTGGCCCAGGCTCTCTGCTATGCCTGCATCTACGCGGAGCGGGAGGAGCTGCCGGAGATCGGCGTGCAGCTCACCTACGGAAATCTGGAGACGGAGGAGCTGAAGTATTTTCGGGAGACCAGGACGCGGGAGGAACTGCGGGAATGGTTCTTCGGACTGATGAAGGAGTATGAGAAATGGGCCGGCTTCCAGTATGAATGGAAGAAGCTCCGAAAAGCCAGCATCCAGCCTCTGGAATTTCCCTTTCCCTACCGGGAGGGACAGCGGGAGCTGGCGGCGGGTGTCTACCGGACGATTGCCCGGAAGAAGCGGCTGTTCATCCAGGCTCCTACGGGGGTCGGCAAGACGATTTCCACGGTGTTTCCGGCGGTGAAGGCCGTGGGCGAAGGCCTGGGGGATCGGATCTTTTACCTGACGGCGAAGACGGTGACGCGTACAGTGGCGGAGGAAGCCTTCCGGGTCCTGCGGGGGAAGGGCTTACGCATGAAGACAGTGACCCTGACGGCGAAGGAAAAGCTCTGCGTCTGTGAGGAGGTGCAGTGCAATCCGGATAGCTGTCCCTATGCGAAGGGGCATTTTGACCGGGTAAATGGGGCGGTCTATGAGCTCCTGACAGAAGGGCCGGACGAGCTTGGCAGAGAAGCCCTGCTGGCCCAGGCCCATAAGCACCGGGTCTGCCCCTTTGAGCTGAGCCTGGATACGGCCTCCTGGACAGACGCGGTCATCTGCGATTATAACTATGCCTTTGATCCCAATGTGCGGCTGAAGCGTTTCTTCGCGGAGGGGACAAAGGGAGAATACCTGTTTCTCATCGACGAGGCACACAATCTGGTGGAGCGGGGGAGGGAAATGTTCAGCGCCTCCCTTTGCAAGGAGGATTTCCTGGAGCTGAAGCGGAAGCTGAAAGGACGGTACAAAAAGGCGGAGCGCTGTCTGGAGCGCTGCAATAAATATCTGCTGGGCCTGAAAAAGGAATGCGAGACGTACCAGCTTCATGAGGATGTGGGAGCCTTCGCGCTACAGCTTTTGTCCTTGTCCGCAGAGCTTGACCGGATCCGCGAGGAGGGGACGGCGGAGCCGGAACTCTTAAAGGAGATCCTGGACTTCTGGTTCCAGGTGCGGGATTTTCTGAATACGGTGGACCGGCTGGATGAGAATTACGTGATTTACAGCGAGATCGGAGAGGATGGGCGTTTCCGCCTGAAGCTTTACTGTGTGGAGACGGCGAAGAACCTGCGGGAGTGCCTGGACAAGGGAAACGCAGCCGTCTTCTTCTCGGCGACCCTGCTTCCGATGCCCTATTACAAGCATCTGCTGGGAGACGGGGAGGATTACGCGGTCTACGCCCGCTCACCCTTTGCGGCGGCGAACCGCCTGCTCCTGCTTGGACAGGACGTGAGCAGCCGCTATACCCGGAGAAATCAGATGGAATACGAGCGGATCGCGGCCTGGCTGGCGGCTATGGCAGAAGGAAAAAAGGGAAATTATCTGGCCTTCTTCCCGTCGTACCGCATGATGGGAGAAGTCTTTGACATATTTGAGGAGCGTTATGGAGAAAGGGTGGACTGTGTCATCCAGAGATCCGGCATGCGGGAGGAGGAGAGGGAAGCCTTCCTTGAGCAGTTTGAGCAGAGCGCCCAGGATATACAGAGCGCCCAGGACATGCAGAATGCCCGGGATATGGAGAATAAGCAGGACGAGCAGAAGAAAGCTGCCAGGCAGAGGACGAAAGGATCCGGCCGGGAGAAAAGCCTGCTGGGTTTTTGTGTGCTGGGAGGGATTTTTTCGGAAGGGATAGATCTGAAACGGGAGGCCCTCATCGGCGCGGCTGTGGTGGGCACCGGGCTGCCGCAGGTCTGCCATGAGCGGGAGATCCTGCGCTGGTTTTATGAGAGCCGGGGCATGGACGGCTTCGCCTACGCCTACCGCTATCCAGGCATGAACAAGGTGCTGCAGGCCGCAGGCCGGGTCATCCGCACGGACGAGGACAGGGGCGTAATTCTGCTGCTGGATGACCGCTTCCTGGGAAGCGAGTACCGGAGGCTGTTCCCGCTGGAGTGGGAAGGCGTCCAGGCGTGCAGGCTTGGGGACGCGGGCGGAAGGATTGCGGGCTTTTGGGACGCTGCCGGATGAGCGGACAGCTATGTGAAGTACTCCATAAATTTTTTCGCGGCCTGGCTTAAGGGCAGCTGCTCGCTGTGTACGATCATAAGCTGCCTCGGGGGCAGTTCCTCAGACAGTGAGAGACGGAAAAGATCTGGTGAGGTGCCTGGCAGGCAGTAGTCCGGGACGAAGGCGATGCCAAGGCCGATGGAAGCCAGATCGAGCAGCAGGTCATTGCTGCTCAGCTCGATCTCAGGCACCAGATCCAGCTGATGCTGCTGGAAGAGATTGTGCAGGTACTCGCTGGTGGTGCTCTGGCGGGTGAGCATAAGGATCGGATAGTTCAGGAGATCGCGAAAAGAGAGTTTCTGGTTCTCCAGGGCGAAGTAATGCCGGTTGGCGATAAAGACATCCTGAAAACTGCGGATCTTTTTCAGATGCCCCGAATTTCCAAGGCGGGAATTCGGGTAGTTGGTGAAGATTAGATCCGCCTGTCCGTTTTCCAGGAGATCGACGCAGCCGATGGAGGTCTGGTTCGTGACCTTGATGTGGACGCCTGGGAATTCTTTGTGGAAACGGCTTAGGTAAGGCACCAGAAAATAGCGGCAGATGGTGTCGCTGGCCCCGATCCGCAGCTGGCCGCCGCCTAAGGATCCGGCTTCCACGAGCTGGTTTTCCCCTCGTTTTATCAGATGAATGGCAGGCTCAATGTGGCGCAGCAGGATCTCCCCTTCGGGAGTCAGCTGCACCTTTTTTGTGCTGCGGATGAAGAGGTTCTGGTTCAGCTTTTTCTCCAGCACCTTGATGGACTGGCTGACCGCTGACTGGGAGATAAAAAGCTGCTTGGAAGCCTCCGAGAAGCTCAAAGAGACGGCCACATAGTAGAATACCTTATAAAGCTCATAGTTAATATCCATAGTCAGTCCTCTTTTCTTTTTCTGCGGGACAGGACGGCGAGGGTGATAAGGCCGCAGAGGGTAATGACAGAGACGGCGTCGCCCACCCGCCACAGAGCCGGGATCTCAAAGGAAACCTGGACGGTGCCCGAAGAGCCTTCCGGAAGCAGGACGCGCAGGCGCAGAAGCTCCGTAATGTCAGTGGCAAGCTCGTTCCCATCCTGATCGACAGCATGGTAATAAGGATAGTAGTTAAAGGGAACATCCACATAGGCCTCTGCAGCAGTTCCTGTTTTTTCATAGGTAAAGGAGGCTTCTGTCCCATCCCGGGACACATCGCTTAGGGCTACGCCTTCAGAGGCGCTGAAGGTGACGTCCTGAGCAAGGATTTTCCGGTAGCTGTAGTAGGCAAAGTCGTCTGTGACCATATATAGGTTGTCTGTGTCGTTGACATGATCCATCTGCGTATTCCAGTCCACGAGGTTTTGGGCAGAAGCGGAATATTCTCCAAAGTACCGGCCGGAGGTCCAGGTCAGAAAGAAGACGCAGCCCAGGAAGAGCAGCTTTCTGGAGGCGCGGTCCGTAAAGCAGTCGTAAACCGCGATGGCGGAGGTGACGCATAGGAACAAAGTGGCAAAGGGCAGGAAGCGGAAGGCGAACTGAATCGCGCCCGCGACTCGGTTCAGAAGCTCGATTCTCTGAATTGCCTCCCAGGGGAAATAGATACTGGAAGCATAGGCAGAGAGAAGGCCGAGGGCCAGGCACCAGATCCCGAGTTTTTTGTGCCAGTCTGGGATCTTCCGGTTTTTCCGGAAGCAGAGGGCGGCAAAAAGCAGGCTGCCAGCCAGCAGAAGGACGCCGATGGTATAGGGCATTTCCCCTGTGATGGAGCTGGGGCCGAGGGCCTCTCCGGCAGGGCTGCTGATGGAAGGGTCGAAAAACTGCAGGGCATATACCCCATAGCCCGCCAAGGCCCTGGCGTCCCGCGACACCTCGAAGGGATAGCGGAACAAATCAAACAGAGGAAGGATGGACCAGAGATTTAAAAGCACCGTGGTTCCGGCCGCCAGGAGAAGATGTATCAGCCTTGCCCTGTCTTTCAGCTGCCGGATATTGAGAAGGGCGAACAGGACGCAGAAGCCTAAGGACAGCTCTGTGGAGATCATATGGGCTTGGAAGATACAGGTGAAGGCAATGACAGAAGCCCACCATTTCCGGGAATCTCCATAAAACAGCTGGTAAATGCCGAGGAGAAGAAGGGGCAGAAAGACGGCAGCCAGCACCTCTCCGATGGCAGATCTTGTATATAGGTTTATGAGACGGTAGGAAGCCAGCACATAAAAGACCGAGGCGGTAAGCCCCAGCTTTCTGGAGCGGCACAGCCGGGAAAAGGAATAGTAGGATATGCCGGCCGTCGCAAAGTTGATACAGAGGATCAGAAGCTTATAGCAGCCGATGGGCGACATGCCCAGGCGGATCAGCAGGGCGAAGGGGTAAAAAAAGGCTTCTGGATAAAAGGCAGCGCTCATGTAGCCGAAGCCTTTGAAAAGCGAGGAATGGATGCGCACAGGCAGGCTGCCGGAGAACAGGTCCTGGGAAAGATTGAACAGCCTTCCGTAATGAAAATACAGATCGTGTCCCTTCTGAATCCAGGGAAAGCTCATGGGAGCTGTGCTCCAGACTGCCACGAAAGCCAGCAGCAGAAGGATTTCCGGGCGGATCTTCTTTTTTCTCCGGTACAGGAGCAGAAGGGCGGAGGCCAGAAGCAGCAGGCCTGCGTAAAGATAGGGATCCTTGTAAAGCCCTCTCTGGGAGAGCAGATGGATGCCTGTAAAGGTAAGTGCGCTTTCCGCCTGCACACGGAACTGGATGCAGGAGGCATAGTCGTCTACCGTGAAGGAAAAAGAGACGGATTCCTGTCCAGGAACCAAATCCGCTTCCGCCAGGACGCGCCCGGAGGTATTGTCCCTGTTCAGCCAGAGCGGGTCATAGACTTCGACTGTGCTGCCCTCCCCAGAGGCGCTGACAAAAAAGACAACCTGGTAGGTTCCCTTTTTGAAATAGTAATCGCTGCTGTACAGCGTCAGATGCCCGGCTCCTTCGGGAACCGTAAAGATACCTCCGTCCTCGTCCACAATTCCGAGAAAATCTTCGGAATAATTCATGTCCTCCGAAGTGAAATCCCGTTCTGTGTAATCGCGGAAGGGCATGGACAAAATAGCAAGAAATAAAACCAGGGTGAGCAGAAGCTGTCCCCTGCAGGAACGGATCAGATTCATAAATGGATACTCCTTTTGCCAAAATCAAAAAAATTTATACTTATTATATCACAGGGGAAAAATAAAAACCATCCGCAGAGAGAAACTGCGCGAAAAAAATTAGGCAGGATTATAAATTATTTTAGATTTATTAATTATACTTATGGAAACTTTTATGCTATCATAAAGGAAGGAATTGTTACCACAGGAATTATATAGTATAATAGGGTTCAGGATATTGTACTGTTCCAGAGATTGCAGGAGGTCGGTTATGGGCGTTGTAAGAAGAGTATACGTCGAAAAGAAACAAGATTTTGCGGTAAAGGCCAGAGAACTTGAGGAGGAGATCCGAAGCTACCTGGGAATTGAAGGCGTGACAGGCGTGCGCGTACTGATGCGCTATGATGTGGAGAATATTTCAGACGAGGTGTTTGAGCGGGCCTGCAGGACGGTGTTCGCCGAACCGCCCGTAGATGTGCTTTACAGGGAGAGCTTTGAGACGAAGCCGGGAGACCGGGTGTTCAGCGTGGAGTATCTGCCGGGACAGTTTGACCAGAGAGCGGATTCCGCGGTGCAGTGCGTGCGTTTCCTGCGGGAAGACGAGGAGCCGGTGATCCGCACGGCGACCACTTATGTGATAGAGGGAGGCGTGTCGGAGGAAGAGCTTGCGGCCATCAAGAGCTTCTGCATCAACCCGGTGGATTCCCGCCAGTCTGAGGAGGCGAAGCCGGAGACACTGGTGACGGTATTTGAGGAGCCGGCGGATGTGAAGATCTTCGAGGGGTTCTGCGGGATGGAGGAGGCGGCTTTAAAGGAGCTGTATGCTTCTTTGAACCTGGCCATGACCTTCAAGGATTTCCTGCACATCCAGAATTATTTCCGGAATGAGGAGAAGCGGGATCCGTCTATGACGGAGATCCGGGTGCTGGACACCTACTGGTCTGATCACTGCCGCCACACGACCTTCTCCACAGAGCTTACGGACGTAAGCTTCGCAGAGGGCTATTACCGGAAACCCATCGAGGAGACCTATCAGCAGTATCTGGCGGATCGGGCGGAGATTTTTAAGGGCAGGAAGGACAAGTTTGTCTGCCTGATGGATCTGGCCCTGATGGCCATGCGCAAGCTGAAGGCCGAGGGAAAGCTTCCGGATCAGGAAGAATCTGATGAGATTAACGCCTGCTCCATCGTGGTGCCTGTGGAGATCGACGGGCAGACAGAGGAGTGGCTGGTGAATTTTAAAAATGAGACACACAATCACCCGACCGAGATCGAGCCCTTCGGAGGCGCCGCCACCTGCCTGGGCGGAGCCATCCGCGACCCGCTGTCGGGAAGAACCTACGTGTATCAGGCCATGCGCGTGACGGGCGCGGCAGACCCCACCGTCTCTGTGAAGGAGACCCTGAAGGGCAAGCTGCCTCAGAAAAAGTTGGTGCGGGGAGCGGCCCAGGGCTACAGCTCCTACGGCAACCAGATCGGCCTGGCCACCGGCTATGTAAAAGAGATCTATCATCCGGCCTACGTGGCGAAGCGCATGGAGATCGGCGCGGTGATGGGCGCGGCTCCCAGAAAAGACGTGATCCGGGAGACCTCAGATCCGGGCGATCTGATCATCCTGCTGGGCGGAAGAACGGGGCGCGACGGCTGCGGCGGTGCGACCGGCTCCTCCAAGGTTCACACGGAGGCGTCCATCGAGACCTGCGGCGCGGAGGTGCAGAAAGGAAACGCGCCCACGGAGCGCAAGATCCAGAGGCTGTTCCGCCGTCCGGAGGTGACCCGTCTCATCAAGAAGTGCAACGATTTCGGCGCGGGCGGCGTATCTGTAGCCATCGGCGAGCTGGCGGCAGGCCTTCGGGTGAATCTTGACCTGGTTCCGAAGAAATACGCCGGCCTGGACGGCACGGAGATCGCCATCTCTGAGTCCCAGGAGCGCATGGCTGTGGTTGTGGACAAGAAGGACGAGGAAGCCTTCCTGAAGTATGCGGCAGAGGAAAACCTGGAGGCTACCACAGTAGCCGTGGTGACGGAGAGTCCGAGACTTGTGCTTCTGTGGAGAGGAAGGGAGATTGTCAATATTTCCCGTGCCTTCCTGGATACGAACGGAGCGCACCAGGAGACAGCTGTGGCTGTGGATATGCCCGATGAGAATCAGAAGTATTTTGTGAGAAATGAAGTGGACGACGTCCGCGGAAAGTGGATGGAGACCTTAAAGGATCTGAATGTGTGCTCCCAGAAGGGACTGGTGGAGATGTTCGACAGCTCCATCGGCGCGGGCAGCGTGCTGATGCCTTACGGCGGAAAGTACCAGCTGACCGAGACCCAGGCTATGGTGGCCAAGCTCCCGGTGCTGAAAGGAAAGACGGATACGGTGACCATGATGAGCTATGGCTTCGATCCCTATCTGTCCAGCTGGAGCCCCTACCACGGAGCGGTGTACGCGGTGATTGAATCTGTGGCCAGAATCGTGGCGGCAGGCGGCGACTACCGGAAGATCCGTTTCACTTTCCAGGAGTATTTCCGCCGCATGACGGAGGATCCCCACCGCTGGAGCCAGCCCTTTGCGGCTCTCCTGGGCGCCTACAGCGCGCAGCTGGGCTTCGGCCTGCCCTCCATCGGCGGCAAGGACAGTATGTCCGGCACCTTCAACGATATCGACGTGCCGCCGACCCTGGTGTCCTTCGCGGTGGATATCGGGGACCAGAAGAACATCCTGACGCCGGAGCTTAAGAAGGCCGGAAACAAGCTGGTGTGGCTGCGTATCAGCCGGGACGCTTACGATCTGCCGGATTATGAGCAGATCAAGGATCTGTATGGAAAATTCTTTGAGGACGTGAAGGCGGGACGCATTATCTCCGCGTACGCCCTGGACGGCTCCGGCCTGGCGGCCGCCGTCAGCAAGATGTCCTTTGGAAATAAGCTGGGTGTAAAGATTGAGCATAATGTGGATCCGCGGGATCTCTTTACCGCAGGCTTCGGCGATATCGTGGCCGAGGTTCCGGACGGCAAAGTGGGCGAGCTTGCCATCACCTACACGGTGATTGGCGAGGTGACGAAGAGCGGCCTTTCCTACAGCAATATGCACATCGATACGGAGGAAGCCCTGACAGCCTGGGAGGAGCCGCTGGAGAAGGTCTTCCCGACGGTGGCGGTTCCGGGCGCGGAAAAGGTGGAGAGCCCCCTGTACCACGCAGACTCCGTCTATGTATGCCGGCATAGGGTGGCAAGGCCCACCGTATTCATCCCGGTCTTCCCGGGCACGAACTGCGAGTACGACAGCGCGAAGGCTTTCGAGCGGGCGGGCGCGGACGTGGTGACAAAGGTGTTCCGCAACCTGACGGCTTCCGACATCCGGGAATCCGTGGAGGAGTTTGAAAAGGCCATCAGCCAGGCCCAGATCATCATGTTCCCCGGCGGCTTTTCCGCCGGCGACGAGCCGGACGGCTCCGCGAAATTCTTCGCGACAGCCTTCCAGAACGCCCACATCAAGGAGGCGGTCATGAAGCTCTTAAACGAGCGGGACGGCCTGGCCTTAGGCATCTGCAACGGCTTCCAGGCGCTGATCAAGCTGGGCCTGGTGCCCTACGGAGAGATCGTGGGACAGACGGAAAATTCCCCGACTCTGACCTTCAATACGATTAACCGGCACATCTCCAAGATGGTCTACACGAAGGTCATGACGGACAAGTCCCCGTGGCTTAGAAAGGCGGAGCTTGGCAGAACCTATGTGAATCCGGCCTCCCACGGCGAGGGACGCTTCGTGGCAGATAAGGAATGGATCGAAAAGCTTTTTGCCAACGGCCAGGTGGCGACCCAGTACGTGAACCCGGAGGGTGAAGCCAGCATGGACGAGTACTGGAATGTGAACGGATCCTACGCGGCCATCGAGGGAATCACCAGCCCGGACGGACGCGTCCTTGGCAAGATGGCGCATATCGAGCGCCGGGGCGAGGCCGTCGCCATCAATATCTGCGGCGAGCAGGATATGAAGATTTTCGAGTCCGGTGTGGAGTACTTTAAATAAATGAAATGCAAAGACCTGGATACAAAAAAGTTTGAATATTTTTGCAGCCGGGCGGCGGCAGGGATAGGAATCCTGATTTTGGGATTCCTGTCCCTATACTGCCTTTTTTACACAGAAGAATTTGTGACAAACAGCAGAGAGGAACTGCAGCTGTCAGACGGTCTGCCGCTTTTGACGCTGGCGCTGATCGTGTACGCGGCTGCGTGTTTTTACGGGATAGTCCGGCGTATTCTCCAAAAAGAGGAACATAGGCAGCGCAATGTCCGTATCCTCCTTGTCATTACCTGTGCATATGTGGCTGTCCTGGGCTTTGTCTGGGCGGTGCGGTGCCGGTATGAGATGCCCACGTTCTGGGATTCCCAGATGGTCTCACGGATTGCGGATATCCTGGCTAACGGTACGGATAAGTTCAATCAGCGGGATCTGAATTACATTTCCGCTTACCCGCACCAGCTGGGGATGGTCGCCCTGCTGGAGCAGCTTTACCGGATTTTTGGCTGGGAGAATTACCGGGCGTTCCAGGCTTTGAACGCTTTGGGGGCTGCGGGAATTGTGTTTGTGGGCCACAGGCTGGCAGTCAGAATATCCGGACGGGAGGAGACAGGAGTCTGGTTTCTGCTTTTGATGTTCTTCTGCTGGCCTCTGATTATCTATGTGGCCTTTATTTATGGAGAGATTTTGTCCATCTTCTTTTCCCTGCTGTCTCTCGATGTTTTGATGGGATATCTTGAGAAAAAGAGAAAGCGGGACATTTTGTATCTGACGCTCTCCATCACGGCGGCCTGCCTGATCCGGAGCAACTGCTACATCGTCCTCGCGGCCATAGGCTGCGTGCTGGCGGTAAAGGCAGTAAGTGAAAAGACGTTCCGCCATCTTGCGGCTCTTTTGTCCTGCATTCTGCTCTTTTTCCTGGCGCACACGGCACTGGTGAAGGTCTATGAGCAGCGGATAGGAATCGATCTTGGCCAGGGGATGCCGACGATCCTGTGGGTCGCCATGGGAACCCAGGAGGGGGAGAACGGAAAAGAGGCAGGCTGGTACAATCACTTGTATTCTTGGGATATCTTTGTGGAAGAGACCGATTTGGATCAGGAGGAATCCGTCAGACGCGCGGAAGAGATTCTGGAAGCTGAGGCGGAAAAATACAGAGAAGATCCTTCCTATATGCTGGACTTTTATGGGCGCAAGATTGTAAGCCAGTGGTGCGAGCCCACCTATGCCGGTCTGGTCGAGACAAATCATTATGACACGGACACAAAAAGGGGATTTCTGATGGAAGGCTTCTACAAGGGCAGGCTCTGGCAGCCCTTTGTCCGGCTGATGGATGTCTACCAGTCCTTCATTTACTGCGGCGCGCTTGCGTTCCTGCTTTTCTTGATCCGCAGGAAAATTCCGGTGGAGCATCTGGGACTGCTTATCACGGTTATCGGGGGTTTTCTCTTCTATATTGTGTGGGAGGCAAAGTCGCGGTACGTGTTTCCGTATTTTGTAATGCTGATCCCCATGGCTGCCTCTGGATGGGATATGCTGGTACAGAAAACGGCCTCCTGGGTAAAGGAGTGCCGGGAGAACCGCCTGGCTGCCGGGAAGAAGATATGGCGTGTCCCGCTGGAAAGGCTGGAGCCGTGGGCGGGAAGGCTCGTCCTGATCGGGGCGGGCATCCCTTCTGTTCTGCTGTTTCTTTACAGCCTGCTTTTCACAACGGTTTATGAAAACAGCGATCCCGGAGCGCCTTCCCAGGCGCAGGATCCGGTCTTTTTGCTTCTTCTGGGTGTGGCGGCTGGCTTTGCAGCCCTCTGCCTGGCAGGCAGGCTGCTCCTGAAAAATGAGAGAGAGCGCAGAAGAAACGTGAATCTGCTTCTTTGCGCTGTGCTGCTACATTGCGCGGTTTTCTGCACAGCTTGGAACCTGCTGGCACAGGGATCGCTTCAGGCGGAGCCTCTGTATCTTCATATGCTTGCGGAAGGCTTTGTCACCGGCAGCATCCCAGAGGCTGCGCTGGATTATCTGTATACCTATCCGCGCCAGGCCGGGCAGGCGTTTCTGCTGGAACTGGTGTATCGGATTTTTGGCTGCGGGAATCTTTTTGCATTCCGTATGCTGAACACGTTTGGGGTTCTTGTATTTGTGTACAGCGGGTACCGGATTACAGAGCTGCTCTATAAAAAGGACGCGGTGAAGGTAAATTTCCTTTTGCTGGCGGCAGGCTGCGTCCCGCTGCTTATTTATACCAATGTGATGGATGGGGAAGTGGCGGCTGCGGCGGCTGTGGCGTTTGCGTTCTGGATGCTGCTGCTCTGGCTTGGGCAGGAGAAGCTTTGGCAGTTTGCCCTTCTCACCCTGGCGTTTGTCTTTGCTGCTTATATGAAAGGCCATGCGCTGATCGCTGCTGTGGCGGCCGGCGTCGTGATGCTGTGCAAGGCTGCCGCCGGGCGGAGGGCGAAGCTGGCGGCTTTTGTGGTTCCGTTTACGGCTATGATTCTGCTGGCGCAGCCTGTGATGACGGAGTTTTATGAAGAGCGAAGCGGGTGTTCCCTGGATCAGGGAATGCCGGCAAACCTCCAGGTGGCCATGGGCCTTCAGGGAGAGGGGATGGCCTCCGGCTGGTGGAACGGGTTCCCGGACCGGGTATATAAGGAGCAGGTGGAATATGACGCGCAGTACGCAAAAGCGCTGGGAGATGCTGCGATTGACTTATCGCTTAGCGAGATGGCAAAGTCTCCGAAAGCGTCAGCAGTGTTCTTCGCGCGGAAATTCGTAAGCCAGTGGAACGACGCCAGCTACGGCTGCCTGGTGACTTCGGGAAGCCAGGATACGCCGGCAGCGGATTTCTGGATGAACCTGTTCCATTCCCTTGTGTTCCTGGGAGCGGCAGGGTTTGTTCTGCTTCGCTTCTGGCGGCCAAATAAGATAGAGGAGTGCCTGCCGCTTCTGGTTCTTCTGGGAGGGTATTTGTTCTACCTTGCCTGGGAAGCGAAGGGAAGGTATGGGCTGTTCTTTTTTGTACTCCTGCTTCCGTCTGCTGCGGCAGGCCTGGAAGAATTCAGGGGCTTTCTGGAAAGGCAGCTGGACAAGAGAAAGAAGAAAGAGAGTTAGATACCAATATGAGATGCAAAGACCTGGACACAAAAAAGTTTGAATATTTTTGCAGCCGGGCGGCAGCCGGGATCGGGATTCTGATAGTAGGTTTCCTGTCCTTGTTCAGTCTGTTTTACACGGAAGAATTCACGGCGAACCGCACGGAAGAGCTGGTATTAACCAAGGATCCGGTGCTTTTATCTGTGGCGGCCTCCGCATTGGTGGTTGCGCTGCTTTTTTATGCTGCCAGGGCCATCTTGAAGGACGAACAGCATCGGACGCGTAATATCCGGATTCTGTTGATTTTTGTGAGCGTGTATGTGGGCGTGTTCGGGTTTATCTGGGCGTTTTTGTGCAAGTACCATCCAATGTGGGACGCGAAAATAATATCCTGGTTTGCCAATTGGTTTGCCAATGGAGAAGGAGAACTTACAGCATACGATATTGATTATATTGCTTCTTATCCTCATCAGCTGGGCCTAATCGCGGTTCAGGAAATGGTATACCGAATCTGCGGGTGGGAGAATTATCATGCATTCCAGCTGCTGAATGCGTTTGGGGCTTCCGGAATTATACTGGCGGGGTATGGGCTTACCAAAGAAATCTCTGGAAGAGTGAAGCCAGGGGTCTATTTCCTGCTCCTGATGCTGGGATGCTGGCCGCTGATCATCTATGTCCCTTTTATATATGGAGAGATTTTGTCAATCCTTTTTTCCCTGCTGTCTGCCTATACGCTCCTGCTCTATTTAAGAAAGAGGCGGAAAAGGGATATCCTGCTCATGGCCTTGGCGATTACGGCGGCCTGTCTGATTCGGAATAATGCCTATATTGTACTGGCTGCCATGGGCTGCGTGCTGGCGGTCAAGGCCGTAAGCGATAAGAAGGTGATGCATCTTCTGGCGCTTTTAGCCTGCTGCCTTACATTTTTCCTTGGCCATACCCTTCTCGTACAGACGTATGAGCAGAAACTGGATACGGATCTCAGCCACGGGATGCCTTCTATTCTGTGGATAACCATGGGGACAAGAGAAGGCATAGAAGGGAAGGAGGCTGGCTGGTTTAATAACATCGCCTGGAAACTTTTTGTGGACGAGGCGGGAAGAGATCATGAGAAGGCTAAGGAATTGGCTTACGGGGTTCTGGAGGAATCCATAGACCGATTCAAGGAAGATCCTTCTTATATGCTGGATTTTTATAAGCGTAAGATCGTCAGCCAGTGCAGTGAGCCGACTTACGCCTGCCTGGTAGAGACAAACCACAGGGAAGAGGAACGGTCGCCCTTCCTGGATCGACTGTATAAGGGGGATCTCTGGAATCCGTTTGTACGGGTTATGGATATTTATCAGGGGCTGATCTACTGGGGAGCGCTTCTGTTCCTGCTCTTTAAGATCCGAAAAAAGACGCCGGTGGAACAGCTGATCCTGATCATTCCGGTAATTGGCGGTTTTATCTTTTATATTTTCTGGGAAGCAAAATCAAGATATGTGTTCCCATACTTTATCATGATGATTCCTATGGCGGCCATAGGATGGGATATGCTGCTGCAAAAGCTTTCGGCCCTCCGGCAGAGGCACAGAGAGAAGCTTCTGGCTTCCGGGAAAGAGCCCTGGCGGTTTCCGGCAGAAAAACTGGAACCTCTGGCGGGAAGGCTCATCCTGATCGGGGCCGGCGTTCCGTCGGCCGTCCTGTTTCTCTACAGCCTGGTGTTTACGACCATTTATGAGAGCAATGATTTCGAGATCCCAGTCCAGGCAGCCGATCCGGTTCCTTTGATTCTGGCTTTCACAGCGGCTGGGGTACTGGTTCTGGGCTTTGCCGGAAGGCTGCTCCTGAAAAAGGAAACGGTGCGGGGGAGAAACCTGAACCTGCTTTTAGGAGCTGTGCTCCTGCACTGCGCGGTGTTCTGCACAGCCTGGAACCTCCTGGCCCAGAGTGCGCTCCGGGCGGATCCCCTCTATATCCACGCGATTGCCGGAGGCTTTGCCACAGGCGATGTCCCGGCGGGAGCCATGGACTACCTGTATACGTATCCGCACCAGGCCGGGCAGGCCCTTCTTTTGGAACTGATGTACCGGATCTTTGGCTATGAGAACCTGCTGGCCTTCCGTATGCTGAACATGCTGGGGGTTCTGGTGTTCGTGTACAGCGGGTACCAGATCACAGGCCTGCTCTATGAAAAAGATTCGGTGAAGGTGAACTTCCTGCTGCTTGCGGCAGGCTGTATCCCGCTTCTTATCTATACAAACGTGATTTACGGGGAGGTTTTGGCGGTGGCTGCGTGCGCGTTCGCGCTCTGGATGCTGCTGCTCTGGTTCAGGCAGGAAAAGCTTTGGCAGTTTATCTTGTTTGCCCTGGCCCTGGTATTTGCCGCCTATATGAAAAATAACGCGCTGATCGCGGCGGTGGCTGCCGGAGGCGTGATGCTTTGCAAAGCGGTGGCAGAGCACAGGAAAAAACTGGCCCTTTATGTAATTCCGCTGGCGGCGGTTCTCTTGCTGGCCCAGCCTGTGATGACGGCGTTTTATGAGCACAGGAGCGGCTGGCCCCTGGATCAGGGAATGCCGAAGAATCTCTGGGTGGCCATGGGCCTTCAGGGGGAGGGGATGACTTCCGGCTGGTGGAACGAGTTCCCGGATCAGATTTACAAGGAGCAGGCAGGCTATGACGCCCAGTACGCGAAAGAGCTGGGAGACGCGGCGATTGCCCTTTCCGTACAGGGCTTCCGGGAGAATCCGAAAGCGGCGGCTGCGTTCTTTGCGCGGAAATTCGTAAGCCAGTGGAACGACGCCAGCTATGAATGCCAGGTGTCGGCGGGAAGCCAGGATACGCCTGTGCTGGAGTTCTGGATGAATGGCTTCCATTCCCTTGTATTCTTGGGAGCGGCAGGTTTTGCCCTGCTTCGCTTCCGGAGACAAAAAAGGATAGAGGAATGCCTGCCGCTTCTGATCCTGCTGGGCGGTTATCTGTTCCATATGGTATGGGAAGTGAAGGGAAGATATGGACTGTTTTATTTCGCGCTTTTGCTTCCGTCTGCGGCGGCAGGACTGGAGGAAATCCAGAGCCTCTTAGGAAAGCGGCTGGAAAGAAAGAAGAAAGGAAGGGTGGAAGATGCGGAAGATTGAAACAGTATCGGTTCGTCTCTTAAAGGCGCTTGGGATCGCGCTGTTTGCCCTGCTTACGGCGACAAGCCTTATTTTCACCCGGTTTTTCCAGAACGATTACCAGAGCGAGATCCCCTATAACCAGGTAGATTTTTTCGTGCTCACTCTGGCGGGGACGGGGATTCTCGCCGCCCTTTCCATGTGGCTTTCTTCTTTTCTCCTTCGGAAAGAAGAGACAGCGGAGAGAAATTTAAAGATTCTGCTGGCGGCTGCGCTGTGCTGGATGCTGGCGGCTGGCTTTCTGTGGATCGGCCTTGCGAAGAGCACGCCCGTATCGGATCAAAATATGATTTATACCAGCGCCCAGCGGTTTAACCAGGGGAATTTTGGCCGGCTGACTTATGGGAAATATCTGTATTACTACCCGTTCCAGCTGGGCCTTACGGCCTGGGAATCCCTGGTTTTGCGTATCTTCGGGGAAGATAATGTCCAGGCCCTCCAGGCGTTCAACGTGCTGGGGACGGCGCTTTGCGTATACGCGGGCTACCGGATCACCCGGATGCTTTGGAAAAAGAGGCAGGCGGCTGCGGCTTACCTGCTCTTTATGGCTGGCTGTTTCCCGCTGATTTTCTATGGCGTCTACGTCTACAGCGATGTATTGGCGATTACCCTATGTATGGCGGCTGTCTGGCAGTCCCTGCGGTACATAAAGGAAGGAAAGAAAAGCGGGGCGGCACTGGCGGTTTTGTGCTTTGCGGCGGCAGTCCTGCTTCGGAATAACAGCCTGATCGTGATGATTGCCGTCCTGTGCGTCCTGTTTGTCAAGGCGTTTAGCAGGAAGCGCTGGCAGTATCTGGCCTGTGCGGCTGCGATCCTGGCGGCCTCTCTTGGCAGCGGCCCTCTGGTTAAAGCCTATTATGAAAAAAAGACAGGGATGGAGGTCAACGACGGGATGCCGTCGATCCTGTGGATTGCTATGGGAATGCAGGAGGGCGACAAGGAGGCAGGCTGGTATAACGGCTATTCGATCTACATCTATCAGGATGTGTGTAAATACCATTCCGAGACTGCGGGAAAGCTTGGATACGCGGAGGTGAAGGCCCGGGCCAAGGAATTCCTGAAGGATCCCGCCTATATGGTGGATTTCTACTTCCGGAAGTTTTCGAGCCAGTGGGCGGAGCCGACTTACGGCTGCTTTATTATGACCTATGCCACAGAGCATGAGAGAAGCGCGTTTGCCGAAAGCCTGTACCAGGGCTTCCCCAACCGGCTTTTGCAGAAGTATATGGATTCGTACCAGCTTCTGATCTATGGTCTGGTGCTGTTTCTGCTAGTTTGCAAGGTAAAAAGGAAGGAACAGGATCCGCTGGAGTGGTATGTGCTTTTGATCGCTGTGATCGGAGGCGTTTTGTTCCACGAGCTCTGGGAGGCCAAATCCCGGTACGTGTTCCCATACTTTGTGATGATGATTCCTATGGCGGCAGGAGGCCTTGCGGAGCTTTCCGGCTGTATCAGGAAATGGAGGACGAAAGATGAAGCTTAATAAGGCGGCTGACAGGACGGTGTCTGTCCTGGGGCTTCTGCTGTTTGGGGCGCTGGCGGGAGTGAGCCTTTTTACAACGGTGTATTTTAGAACCACATATGAGGAAATTCCCTACCAGACGGGAGACATCCTGCCTTTGGTGCTGGTGTGCTGCGCTTTTGCGGCCTGGCTCATGTACCAGGTTGCAGGCTGGATCCTCAAAGACGCGCAAAAGCAGGAGAAAAGGCTTCGCATCCTTCTGGGGGCTGTGCTGTGCTGGGTGCTTGCTTTCACGGCCTGGTGGGTTTTCGCGGCGAAATGTATCCCGGTGGGAGATCAGGCTTCTGTGTGCAAGTCGGCAGAGGGGTTCCTGGCGGGCGATTACTCTATGTTGACGAAGGATTCCTATGAGAGATATCTGTATATCCATCCCCACCAGCTGGGGCTGACGGCGCTGATAGAGATGGTTTTTGCCCTTTTTGGAAGCGGAAACCATATGGCTTTCCAGTTTCTGAACTGCGTGGGAGCGGCCCTTTGCGTCTACAGCGGATACCGGATCACGCGGCTCCTCACAACGGATAAACGGGCCTATGTGTATTATCTTTTGCTGGCGGCGGCCTGCTTTCCACTGTTTTTCTATGTGACCTTTGTATATGGGGAGATCCCGTCGCTTACGTTTTCCCTGCTGGCGGCCTGGTGCTTCCTGGAATACCGGAAAAAGGGCGGGTGGCTGTGGCTGGCGGCCTGCTGCGCTGCCTGCGCGCTGGCCTGCCTGATCCGCAGCAACAGCCTGATTCTTTTGATCGCTTTTGTGCTGGTCCTGCTGGTGACGGTCCTGGGGGAAAGAAAGTTTTGCCCGCTCCTGGCCTCGGCCCTTCTCCTGGCAGTCTTCCTGGGCGGGCGTCTCTGCCTGTGGACGGTATATGAGCAGCGATCCGGGGAGCAGATCAACGACGGCGCCCCCATGCTCCTCTATGTGGCTATGGGAATGCAGAAAGGCGAGGGCGCCCCGGGCTGGTCCAACGGCTACATCTTACATAATTACTGGGGAGAGTCGGATTTTGACTCGGAGGCTTCTACAGCCATGGCGGTGCGGGATATTGAAACCTCCATGGAGGGGTTCGCGGAAGATCCCTGGTACGCAGCCCGCTTTTATACGGAAAAGTTCACCAGCCAGTGGAACGATCCCACCTACGAGTGCTTTGCCATGACCCATATCAACGGGTCGGCCAGGGGCCCGGTGGCCAACAGCATGTTTGACGGAAAGCTCCATACGCTGATGACCTGGTTCATGAACGAGTACCAGAGCCTGGTTTTTATCGGCGTCTTTTTGTGGCTCCTCTTTGGGTTCTGGAAGAAGAAAGGGCTGGAAGATCAGGTACTTGTGATTACGGTTTTTGGTGGTTTTCTGTTCCACATGCTCTGGGAGGCCAAGGGACGTTACATTCTGCCGTATTTTGTGATGATGCTTCCGATGGCGGCCGCAGGGCTTTCGCAGCTTACCGCGCGGGCAGCGGCGTGGGCCCGGACGAAGGCATGGGCCGGGAAGATTTCTGGGAAAGCCCTGTCCCAGGATGGGGGAAATGAGGAGTAGGAGGAGATAGGGTTATGGTGAAAATCTGGAAGTTCCTGAAAGCTTACAGGCTCCATCTGGGCGTTACGCTGCTTTTGCTGGCTGTGGCGGCCCTGGTGCCTTTCCAGCCGTATTATGAAAGGTCGTTCATGGCTTCAGAGCTTGAGATACCGGACGGAGCCCGGCAGGCGGCAGCGCTTACGGAAGAAACGGAGGAAAATCCACCGGTGCTTCTGGTCAGCGCAGAAAGCGGATATGCCGGGGCGGCGGCCGAGATAGAGGATGTCACGCTCCAGGAGGGAACTTACCGAATCCAGGTGGTTGCCCTGGCGGAGGAAAGCGGAAGCCGCCTGGAGGTGTATGATACGGGGAGGCTCAACAGGGATAATACGCAGGGAAAGCTTTTGGGCTTGGTGGAACTTGGCACGGAGCAGGAAGTGACAGAGCTTGTGTTTTCCACGGAGGACTCCCTGTCAGATATCAGCTTCCAGATTGTGTACGGAGGCTCTGGCGCCTTAAATATCACCAGCCTCTACCTGGTTTCCGCCAAGCGGATGTATACGGATATCTTCTGGCTGATGGGAGCCATCCTGCTCTGCTCGGGCGTCCTGCTGGTGAGAAAAGCGAAGGGGAAGCAGTTTACCCCGGAAGGGAGGACGGCGTTTCTCCTGCTTTTGGCCGCAGTGCTTTTGGCCTCTGCGCCTCTTGGCTATGAGGCGGTGCTGGATGGCAATGACCTGTATTATCAGTTCAACCGGATTGCCGGCATCCAGGAGGCTTTAAAGAGCGGGCAGTTCCCGGTAAAGGTACATAGTACCCTCCTGCATGGATATGGCTATGGATCGCCGATCTTTTATCCGGAATGGTTCCTGTACCTCCCCGCGCTGCTGGGCTGCGCAGGGGTATCCCTGGTGAACTGCTATAAGGTATTTGTATTTTTGCTGAACGCCGGGACGGCGGCAGTGGCTTACGTCTCTTTTTCGGGCCTGCTTCGCTCAAAAAGAACAGGGCTTCTGGCGGCTCTCCTGTATACGCTGTCCGTGTACCGCCTGATCGATCTTTATACCAGGGCGGCAGCCGGGGAAGCGCTGGCGATGGTGTTCCTGCCTCTGGTGCTTTGGGGAATGTATGAATTGTTTCTCGGGGATCGGAAAAAATGGTATCTTGCAGCCCTTGGGTTTACCGGGATTATGCAGTCCCATGTGCTGACAGTGGAGCTGTCGCTGTTCTTTGGCGGGATCTTTGGGCTTTGCTTTATCACCCGGCTGAAAGAAAAGGGAAGGTTTTCCGCCCTTCTGAAAGCAGCGGGCGTCACGCTCCTTTTGAACCTGGGAAGGATCGCCTTGCTCCTGCAGCATATGCATTATCCGTTCCGGGTGTTTTCCGTGGAGAGCGTGATGAGCTGGTGGACTGTGACTCTGCCGAAGGTGTTCGATCTACTGCTTTTTAATACCAACGAGAGAATGTATCCAGGCACGGGAAATGGGGGCGAGATGCCCTGTTCCCTTGGTTTTATCCTGCTTGCCGGTATCCTCGCATTCCTGTGGGCCTTTTTCCGGGACAGGGAGAAGACCAGGCTGCAGAAAGGCTGCATGTACGCGCTTTTGCTTGGCGTGCTGGGGATTTATATGTCCAGCAGCCTGTTTCCCTGGGATCGGGTGCAGGCGGTGCCTTTCCTGTACCGGATTGTGACATCCATCCAGCTTCCCATGCGGTTCCTAGCCTTTTCCACTGTTCTGCTCTGCCCGGTCTGTGCCGTCGGCTTTGAGCAGCTGCTCTGGGAGAAGGGAAAGGAAAGGCTGGCTATGGCGGGGATATGCGCGCTGGCCTTCCTCTGTGCCGGCATCTATATCAGCCGCTATTCGGAGGAGGCGCTTGGGCGCTACACGGCCCAAAACCAGTACCAGAGAGAGCAGGCCCAGGTGGACACCCTGTATTTTATGGACGTAGATCATGCCAACAGCCACCGGATCTGGAACCGTGACAACACCTTTGTGCCTGCAAAGGGCGTGGAGCTGGATGAGGTGTACCGGAATGGGAATCTCACAGCAGGTTTTTCCTGGAAAACAGATCCGCATTCTTCAGGAGAAGGGGGGCTTTGGGTGGATGTGCCTTACACGTATTATCCCAATTACTGCGCGTATGCGGAGGATGGAACGAGGCTTTGGACAGCGGTGGGCGATCAGGGAGTAGTCAGGGTGCTTCTGCCTGACGCGGAGGAAGGAACGGTGCGGATTACCTATCAGGAGCCCTGGTATGTGGCCGCCTCCCGCCTGGTTTCAGCTGGAACGGCGCTTGGGGCGCTGTCCGTCTGCCTGTATCGAAAACGCGGGAAAAAGAACAAAAACCAGCCGGCGTAAGCGGCGCATAAAAACAGGCGCAGTACGCATACTACCTCTGACATTAAGATTATGGAGGTAAATGTAAGATGACGAGACTAGACTGTACCGTGACCAGCTGCCTGTACAACAAGGAGCGCTGCTGCTGCAAGGACAACATCGAGGTGGAAGGTTCCCACGCCCGCCATTCCCGGGACACCAGCTGCGCCAGCTTCCGGGAGCGGCACGGAAGCGGCGTGACCAGCTCCGTGGACATTCCCACAAAGAATACGAACGTGGCCTGCCAGGTGATGGAATGCACCTTTAACGAGGGCTGCCGCTGCCAGGCGAAGCATATCGGCATCGCAGGCGGGGCGGCCTGCGACTGCCGGGAGACGGAGTGCGCCACCTTCCGCTGCAAATGCGAATAGCAGGAAAATAATAGGAAAAAGAAAAATCCCCGTGCCGAGTCTGCAGAAATGCAGAGGCAGGGCACTCTTTCTCTGAGGGTTCAGGACACCATCCCGCCCAGGGTTCCGCCCGCCAGGCAGAGCGCCAGCGTGGTGACAAAATGGGAAGAGCCGCCGGAAAAGCTCTGGTTTACCGCCAGGGAGATGACGGCCAGGATGGTGAAATAGAGAAGGCCGCAGACGCTTCCCCAGAGGAATTTGCGGGTCTTCATCATTTTTCCCTCCAGGAAGCCGCCCAGAAAGCAGGAGACGACATAGACGGCGATGATGCCGACGTTGACCGCGGATTCTGAGAGCCGCAGCTTATACAGCAGCAGGGCGAGTACTAGAAGCAGAAGCCCGGTGACGATATAAGAGGCCAGCAGGGCCTTGATCATCCGTACGGCAGCGTCCTGATATGCTTTTCCTTTTTCCATGGCAGTTCCTCCCGGTATTTATGACTGTGAGTGGTAACGACTGCTATACTATATGTGGATGCGCGGAAAAAAAGACTTTCAAATCCGCCGGGTATATGATATACTCATGAAAGGACGGGAGCGTATTCTCAGGCGTTCCCCAAGATAAGAGACAGGAGGGAAGTTATCATGAAGCATATTCAGACACTGAATACACAGATTCTGCAGAACACCGTGAAGAAGGGCGGCTGCGGAGAGTGCCAGACGTCCTGCCAGTCTGCGTGCAAGACATCCTGCACCGTAGGCAACCAGACGTGCGAGCATCAGAAATAAGAATCCAAAAAGATAAGGTAAAAAACAAGGATGTCTCAGAAGCTCCGGAAAATCCGGGACTTTTGGGACATCCTTGTTGTGGTGTTGCGGCGTAAGCTTCCTGTCGGAAAAGCCCCCTGGCAGAGGGGATGAGAATTTGAGATACAAAAATATTTTACATAAGGAGCAAAAAGAGATGATTCATCGCTATTATAACAACGGTTACTATATTGTCCTGGATGTGAACAGCGGAGCGGTCCATGTGGTGGATGAGCTGGCCTACGAGGTCATCGGCCTCTATGAGGAGCATCAGCCGGAGGAGATCGTCTCCCGGCTGCGCGGCAGATGGCCGGAAGGAGAGATCCGGGAGGTTCTGGATGACGTGGAGACCCTGAAGAGCCAGGGGACGCTTTTCACGGAGGATACCTATAAGGACCGGGTCATTGACTTCAAGAAACGTTCCACGGTGGTCAAGGCCCTCTGCCTCCACATCGCCCATGACTGCAACCTGGCCTGCCGCTACTGCTTCGCGGAGGAGGGCGAGTACCACGGACGCCGGGCCCTGATGAGCTACGAGGTGGGAAAACAGGCCCTGGACTTCCTGATTGCCAATTCCGGGAACCGGCGGAACCTGGAGGTGGATTTCTTCGGCGGCGAGCCCCTGATGAACTGGCAGGTGGTCAAGGACCTGGTGGCCTACGGACGGGAGCAGGAAAAGATCCACGACAAGAATTTCCGTTTCACCCTGACGACCAACGGCATCCTCTTAAACGACGAGGTGCAGGACTTCCTGAATAAGGAAATGAGCAACGTGGTCTTAAGCATCGACGGCCGGAAAGAGGTCAACGACAAAATGCGCCCCTTCCGGAACGGGCATGGAAGCTACGACCTGATCGTGCCGAAGTTCCAGAAGCTGGCAGAGAGCCGGGATCAGAACAATTACTATGTGCGCGGCACCTTTACCCGCAATAACCTGGATTTCTCCGAGGACGTGCTGCACCTGGCGGATCTGGGCTTCAAGCAGATCTCCGTGGAGCCCGTGGTGGCGGCTCCGGAGGAGCCCTACGCCCTCAGGGAGGAGGACGTGCCTTTTATCTGTGAGCAGTACGACAAGCTGGCGGCAGAGATGGTGCGCCGCCACGGGACAGACAAGGATTTCAACTTCTTCCATTTTATGATCGACCTGACCGGCGGACCCTGCGTCTACAAGCGTCTGTCCGGCTGCGGCTCGGGAACGGAGTATCTGGCTGTGACGCCCTGGGGCGATCTCTATCCCTGCCACCAGTTCGTGGGGAATGAGAAATTTTTGATGGGAAATGTCTTCGACGGCGTGACGAACACGGAGCTTCGGGATGAATTCAAGTGCTGCAACGTGTACGCCAAGGAAAAATGCCGGAACTGCTTCGCGAAGTTCTACTGCAGCGGCGGCTGCGCGGCCAACTCCTACAATTTCCACGGATCCATCACGGACGCCTACGACGTCGGCTGCGAGCTGGAGAAGAAGCGCGTGGAGTGCGCGATTATGATCAAGGCCGCCACGGCGGGTGCTCCGGCTGCGAAAGACGTCGTGACAGGCGCTCCGGCTTCGGAAGAGGCCGCGCGGGAATAAGCGCCATGAAGGAGAGATGGGTAGAAGCGCCGCGGATCACGGGAAATGAAGAGCTGGCGCGGAAATTTGGCGTAAGCCCCATGGCCATGCGCCTGATCCGGAGCCGGGCGGGGGAGAGCGAGGCGGAGGTGCGGGAGTACCTCCAGGGCTCCATAGACAAGCTGGCGGATCCGTATCTTATGAAGGGCGTGCGGGAGGCGGCAGGGCTTCTCCGGGAAAAGATCCGGGCCGGGGCCCGCATCCGCATCATCGGCGACTATGATATCGACGGGGTGAACGCTGCGCATATTCTGATTACGGCCCTTGGCCGTGTGGGCGGAAAGGCGGATACGGTCATCCCGGATCGGATGAAGGACGGCTATGGGATCAACGAGCATCTCATCGAGGACGCGAGGGAGGCGGGCGTCGATACCATCGTCACCTGCGACAACGGCATCGCGGCGGCGAAGGAAATCGTCTACGCGAAGGAACTGGGCATGACAGTGATTGTGACGGATCACCACGATATTCCCTACCGGGAAGAGGAGGACGGGAGCCGGACGGCGCTCCTTCCGCCCGCGGATGTGATCGTCAATCCCAAGCAGGCGGACTGCCCCTATCCCTTCAAGAAGCTCTGCGGGGCGGCGGTGGCCTGGAGGCTGGCGGAGGCCCTCTACCGGGAGGCTGGCGTGCCCCGGGAGGAATTTCTCGATCTGGCAGAGTTCGCGGCGGTGGCGACGGTAGGCGACATCATGGATCTGACCGGGGAGAACCGGATTCTGGTAAAATACGGCTTGAAACGGCTGGAGCAGACGAAAAATCCCGGATACCGTGCCCTTCTGGCGGTGAACGGGCTGGAGGGAAAGAAGCTGACGGCCTATCACATCGGCTTTGTCATCGGCCCCTGCATCAATGCCAGCGGGCGGCTGGACACCGCGAAGCGGGCCTTAAGGCTTCTGGGCGCAGAGTCAAAGGCGGAGGCAGAAGAGCTGGCCGGAGACTTGAAGGCCCTCAACGACAGCCGCAAGGATCTGACGGTAAAGGGGACGCAGAAGGCCATCGAGCTGATCGAGGGGACGGATTTAAAGCAGGACCGGGTGCTGGTGGTCTACCTTCCGGACTGCCATGAAAGCCTGGCCGGAATCATCGCCGGGCGGATCCGGGAAAAATATTTTAAGCCCACCTTTGTGCTGACGGACGCGGAGGACGGCGTCAAGGGCTCAGGCCGTTCCATTCCGGGTTACCACATGTTCGACGAGATGACGAAGGTGCGGGATCTCTTTACGAAATTCGGCGGCCACCCCATGGCGGCGGGGCTTTCCCTTCCCCCGGAAAATGTGGAGCCCCTGCGCAGGGCGCTCAATGAAAACTGCCGCCTGACAGAAGAGGAGCTGACGCCGGGGCTCTCCTACGACGCGGTTCTTCCCCTCTGCTATGCGGGGGAGCAGATCATCCGGGAGCTGACGCTTCTGGAGCCCTTCGGCAAGGCCAATGAGAAGCCGCTTTTCGCGGCGGCGCGCCTGCGCGTCAGAAGCGCCCGCATCATCGGAAAAAACCAGAATGTGCTGAAGGCCGTGCTGGAGGGGCCGGACGGGACCCGTCTGGAGGCTGTCAGCTTCGGGGACGTAAAAGAGGATCTGGCATATATAGAAGGAAGAGACGAGGTCTGCATTCTGTACTATCCGGAGATCAACGAGTATATGGGCCGCAGAAGCGTGCAGCTGGTGGTGGAAAGCTGGCGGTGAGAGCCTGCGGGCCTAGCGAAAATCTTGTCAAATACTGCGGTTCATGCTATACTATACCTTGCGTTTATGCGTAAATCAGCAGAGAAACCTTAGAAAAGAGGATTACAGATATGAAAAAACTGGAAGACTATGTAAGAAGCATTCCGGATTTCCCGGAGCCGGGGATTATTTTCCGGGATATCACCTCGATTCTGCAGGACGCGGACGGCCTGCAGCTTGCAATCGACTCCATGCAGGAGCTTTTGAAAGGCGTGGATTTTGACGTGATCGTGGGAGCCGAGTCGCGGGGCTTCGTGTTCGGCGCGCCCATCGCCTACAATCTGCACAAGCCCTTCGTGCTGATTCGCAAGAAAGGCAAGCTGCCCTGCGAGACCGTATCGAAGGAATATGATCTGGAATATGGCAGCGCGGAGATCGAGATGCATAAGGATTCCATCAAGCCGGGACAGAAGGTGGTGCTGGTGGACGATCTGATCGCCACGGGCGGAACGATCCAGGCAGCCGCAGAGCTGGTGGAGTCCCTGGGCGGCCAGGTGGTGAAGATCCTCTTCCTGATGGAGTTAAAGGGCCTGAAGGGACGGGAGCGCCTGAAAAAATACGATGTGGATTCCGTCATCCAGTACGAGGGAAATTAAGCAGAACGAGGACAGGATAAGATAGGGGAAAACAGAACTTACGGCAAAGGCAGGTGTTGACAATGGCAGAGATGAAGATTGGCGTCAAAAACCGGGATATGGAAGTAAATCGCGACGACGAGAATGTGAAGGCCATGCAGGATTTTACCAGTCCGGATGTGCTTTACAAAGAGCTCATCAGCAGCGTGCTGAAATATCATCCGTCTACCGATATCAGCATGATTGAGAAGGCGTACAAAATCGCTTACGCGGCCCACAAGGGGCAGCTGCGCAAGTCGGGAGAGCCTTATATCATCCATCCTCTCTGCGTTGCCATCATCCTGGCGGATCTGGAGCTCGACAAGGAGACCATTGTGGCGGGCCTTCTCCACGACGCGGTGGAGGATACGGTCATGACCACGGAGGAGATCGCCCAGGAATTCGGCGACGAGGTGGCCCTCCTGGTGGACGGCGTCACCAAGCTGGGCCAGCTGTCCTATTCTGCCGACAAGATTGAGGTCCAGGCGGAGAACCTGCGGAAGATGTTCCTGGCCATGGCCAAGGATATCCGCGTGATTCTGATCAAGCTGGCTGACCGTCTGCACAATATGCGGACCCTCCAGTACATGAAGCCGGAGAAGCAGAAAGAAAAGGCCAGAGAGACTATGGACATCTACGCGCCCATCGCCCAGAGGCTCGGTATCTCCAAGGTGAAAAACGAGCTGGACGATCTGTCGCTGAAATACCTGGAGCCGGAGGTCTATTACGATCTGAAGGATCAGATCGCGGAGAAGAAGAGCGATCGGGAGGCCTTCGTGCAGAAGATCGTGTCCGAGGTCCAGCAGCACATGAAAAACGCGGGGATCGAGGCCCATGTGGACGGGCGGGTGAAGCATTTTTTCAGCATTTATAAAAAAATGGTGAACCAGCACAAGACCCTGGATCAGATTTACGACCTGTTCGCGGTCCGGATTATCGTGGAGACGGTCAAGGACTGCTACGCGGCCCTGGGCGTCATCCATGAGATGTATAAGCCGATTCCCGGACGCTTCAAGGACTATATCGCCATGCCGAAGGCGAACATGTACCAGTCCCTGCACACGACCCTGATCGGGCCAAACGGCCAGCCCTTCGAGATCCAGATCCGCACCTACGAGATGCACAAGACGGCGGAGTACGGCATCGCGGCCCACTGGAAATACAAGGAGAGCAGCGACGGCAAGAAGCCCGTGGATCAGCAGGAGGCGGAAAAGATGACCTGGCTGCGCCAGATTCTGGAGTGGCAGCGGGACATGTCCGACAACCGGGAATTCATGAACCTTTTGAAGAGCGACCTGGATCTGTTTTCCGAGAGCGTCTACTGCTTTACGCCCAAGGGCGAGGTCAAGGCCCTGCCCAGCGGCTCTACGCCCATCGATTTCGCTTACAGCGTCCACAGTGCCGTGGGCAATAAGATGATTGGGGCCAGAGTGAACGGCAAGCTGGTGACCATCGACTACAAGATCCAGAACGGGGACCGAATTGAGATTATCACTTCCCAGAATTCCAGGGGTCCCAGCCGCGACTGGCTGAACGTGGTCAAGAGCACCCAGGCCAAGAACAAGATCAACCAGTGGTTCAAGAACGAATTTAAAGAAGAAAATATTTTAAAGGGCAAGGAGATGCTTGCCCAGTACTGCAAGCTGAAATCCATCAATACCTCCAATATCATGAAGCCGGAATTCCAGGCCACGGTCATGCGCAAGTATGGCTTCCGGGACTGGGAATCCGTGCTGGCGGCCATCGGGCACGGCGGCCTCAAGGAAGGCCAGGTCGTCAACAAGATGGCGGAGGAATATGAGAAGGCCCACCGCAAGGAGATCACCGATGAGAAGGTATTGGAGGCCGTCACAGAGAATAAGAACAGCAAGCTGAAGCTGACCAAGTCCAAGAGCGGCATCGTGGTCAAGGGGCTTTCCGATGTGTCGGTGCGCTTCTCCAAGTGCTGCAACCCGGTTCCCGGGGACGAGATCGTGGGCTTCGTGACCAGAGGGCGCGGCGTGTCCATCCACCGCACCGACTGCATCAATGTGATCAACCTGCAGGAATCCGAGCGCCAGAGGCTGATCGACGCGGAGTGGCAGGATATGAGCCCGTCCTCCTCGAAGGAGAAGTACGCCACAGAGATTAAGATTTACGCCAACAACCGGACCGGCCTTATGGTGGATATCTCCCGCATCTTTACCGAGCGGGGCATTGACATGACCAGCATGAACGTGCGGACCAGCAAGCAGGGGACGGCGACGATTTCCGTGACCTTCGACATCGGAGGCAAGGAGGAACTCCAGAAAATCGCGGAGAAGCTGTACCAGGTGGAGAGCGTGCTGGATGTGGAGCGGGCCACGGGCTGA
>CALWBB010000010.1 GCA_944375885.1 uncultured Merdimonas sp. | reverse complement strand
ATGGACAATCAGGAATTACAGAAGGATTACAAAAAGCTGTATGAGGCCGAGCGGGAGAAGTCCGAGGTCCTCGTAAGCAAGATAGAGGAATGTGAAAAAGAGATCGAGGAGCTCCAGTTTAAGCTGGATCGGATCAAGGGCAGCTTCGCCTGGAAGCTGGCGACGCCCCTGCGAAAAGGGCTTCACTTCTATGAGAAGACCAGGGATCGGCTGACCCGCTACGGCTCCATTCCGGGGCTGATGCGCAAGGTAAGAAGCAAAGTGCAGGAGCGTAAGAATATGAAGCGCCACGGCACGGCCAGCTTTCCGTCGCCGGAGGAGGCGAAGCGCCAGAGAGAGGCGGTCTTTCCCAATATGGTGAAATTCAGCATCCTGACCCCTCTCTACAATACGCCGGAGAAGTTCCTGACGGAACTTCTGGACTGCGTGAAGAACCAGACCTACCAGAACTGGGAGCTGTGCCTGGCGGACGGAAGCGATCACGAGCACGCGTACGTGGGAGAGATCTGTAAGAAATACGCCGCGGAGGATCCGCGCATCATCTACCATGTGCTGGAGCACAACGAGGGCATCTCGGGCAACACCAACGAGTGTCTGAAGCTGGCCACGGGCGATTATATCGCCCTGCTGGATCACGACGATATCCTGCACCCGGCTGTGCTCTACGAGTATGTGAAGGCCATCAATGAGACGGGCGCGGATTATATTTACTGCGATGAGATCACCTTCGAGGGCGACAGCATCGACCACATGATCGTGCTGCACTTCAAGCCGGATTTCGCCATCGATAATTTACGCGGCAACAACTATATCTGCCACTTTTCTGCCTTTTCCAGAGAGCTGCTGGACGAGACGGGGCTGTTTCGCAGCCAGTACGACGGAAGCCAGGATCACGACATGATCCTCAGGCTTACCTGGAAGGCGAAGAAGGTGTACCATGTGCCGAAGGCCCTCTATTACTGGAGATCCCACAAGGCCTCCGTGGCCCAGGATATCAACGCGAAGACCTACGCGGTGGACGCGGCCAAGCGGGCCGTCCATGATTTTATCATGGACGTGTACGGCATGGACGCGAAGGTGGAGAGTACCCGGGCCTTCCCGACGATTTTCCGGATCCGCTATCCGCTGCTGGAGCGGCCGCTGATCTCCATCGTGATTCCCAATAAGGACCACATGGAGGACCTGTCCCGCTGCGTGGAGTCCATTGTAAACAAGTCTACGTACGAGAATTACGAGATTGTCATCGTGGAGAACAACAGCGAGACGAAGGAGATCTTCGACTACTACAAGGCGCTGGAGCATAATCCGAAGATCCGGGTGGTGAAGTATGAGGGAGACTTCAACTATTCCCGCATCAATAATTTCGGCGTCACCTTTACGAATGGCAAATATGTGCTGCTGCTGAACAATGACATGAAGATTATTACCCGGGAGTGGATGGAGGAGATGCTGATGTACGCCCAGCGCCCGGACGTGGCCGCTGTGGGCGCGAAGCTTTACTACGCGGACAACACGATTCAGCACGCGGGCATTGTCATAGGGCTGGGAGCCCACCGGGCGGCGGGCCATACCCACTACAAGGACGACAAGATGCATCTGGGCTACATGGGGCGTCTCTGCTACGCCCAGGATGTGACGGCTGTCACAGGCGCCTGCCTGTTGGTGAGCCGGGCCCAGTATGACGAGGTGGGAGGCCTCGACGAGACCTTCAGCGTGGCCTTCAACGACGTGGACTTCTGCCTGAAGCTGCGCCACGCCGGGTACCTGAATGTATTCACTCCCTTCGCGGAGCTGTTCCACTATGAGTCCAAGACGAGAGGCATGGAAGAGGGTGAGAAGATGAAACGCTTCCAGCACGAGGTCGACCTGTTCCGGACGAAATGGAAGGCGGATCTGGACGCGGGCGATCCCTATTTCAACCCGAACTTCTCTCTGGACTACTCGGATTATACGATTAAATAAGGAAATATAAGCAAAGAAAGGCAGAAGCAGGGAGAGAGCATGGCGGGAAGAAAGTCCTGGGATGAAAACAGAACAGGCAGAATCATAGGAAACAGCATAGCAGCGCTTTCGGCCTTCCTGGCTGTCACAGGCTTTAACCTGCTCTACCAGATACGCGGGGAGAGCACCATGTTTTCCAACAGCGTGCTTGGTGTCCTGGCGTTCGGCGCCTTTCTGTATCTGGGGCTTCGGTTCTTCCAGGGAAGGGTATTCCGGAGACTGGCCGTCTTTTCTCTGGCCGGAGGGCTTCTCTTCGCGGCGCTTACGTCTTTTGGCTTCTCCTTGAACTACACAGATACCATCTGGAATCCGGAAGTCTTTCCGGCGCTTTTATGCCTGACGCCCTTTTTTGGCATCTGTACGGGCTTTGGCTTAAGGGCGCTGTATGCCGGCGAAGGAAGAGGCAGGCAGGATGAGGAAAGGGATAAGCAGAAAGGAGCGGAGACGGCAGAGAGAGGCCTCTGGCTTTCAAAGCTCTCGGATCGGCAGTTTTATCTGCTCTGCGCGGGCGTCCTCTTTCTGGCCTGGGGTCCGGTGCTCCTGGCGGCCTGGCCGGGAATCTTTTCCTACGACTGCGGCTGGCAGCTGGCGGCCTTTGTGGACGGTGAGGTGACAGGCCATCATCCGATCCTGCATACGGCTCTTCTGGGCGTGACGCGGATGCTGGGACACGCGCTGTCTGGAGGCGGGCAGGCCGGGAACCAGACGGGAGCGCTTTTATACTCACTGGTGCAGATGCTTTTGATGTCGCTGCTTTACGCATACATCTGCCTGTTTCTGCGCAAGAGAAGGACGCCCCTCTGGCTTCAGATTGGAAACCTCCTGTTCCTGGGGTTCCATCCAGTGAACGGGCTGATGGCGCTGTGCGCCACCAAGGATTCGCTTTTTACGGCAGTGTTCGCGGTCTTTATCGTGCAGCTGTTTTGGATGGCGGAGGACGGGGAAGCCTTCTTTTCCTCCTGGAAAAGGCAGGTCTTGTTCTGCGCCAACGTGTTTTTCCTGTTTGCCCTGCGCAATAACGGGTTTCACACCTTTCTTCTTACGGTGCCGTTCCTGCTCTTTGCGTTCCGGCGCTTCTGGAAGAGGATGCTGCTGCTGGCGGTGATCTGCCTGGGCCTCTATGGGATTTACAACGGCCCGGTCTACAGCCTCCTTGGCATAGAGGCGGGAGACCCGCGGGAGATGTGCAGCGTGCTGATGCAGCAGGCCGCCCGTGTCTGGAACCTGGACAACCAGGGACTGACAGAGGAGGAAAAGGAAGGCTTCCTGTCTGTTATGGACGAGGAGGGGCTGAATTCCTATCTCTCCCGGTTCGCGGATCCGGTGAAGGCATACTTTCATGGGAAGAAATTTGCGGAGGATCCAGCTCCCTTCCTGAAAGCCTGGTTTTCCGCAGGTATGCGGCATAAGAAAATCTATATAGACTCCTTCCTGGCGAATACCTTCGGGTACTGGTATCCGGGAAATTCGATTGAGGATACACGGAATGGAAGGGATTATTTTGAATACTACTGCAAGGATTTCCGGGAAGATATCGATGTGGAGATGGAATCGAAGATTCCGGCGCTGTCGGAATTCTACCGGAAAATCGGAAATGAGTCTTCCTTCCAGAGGGTTCCGGTGGTATCGGCGCTCTTTAACCTGGGAATTTACACCTGGCTGTGGCTATTTGCCTGCCTCCTGGCGCTGTATGGGAAGCAGTGGAGGAGGGCCTGGGTGCTCGTACCATTCGGGGCCTATTTCCTGACGAACCTTCTGGGTCCAGTGGTGAAGATGCGGTACCATTACCCCTTTATCGCCTGTGCTCCCCTTCTGGCCTATCTCATCTGGACAGTATGGAGTGAAAAGGGAGACGCTATGTCAGCGAAGGAAACAGCAAAAAATGGATTATCATAGACGGAGGACGTAGGATATGGATAAGATAGCGGTGCTTGTCCCCTGCTACAATGAGAGCAAAACGGTAAAAAAGGTCGTGGAGGATTTCCGGCGGGTTCTGCCGGAGGCGGCGGTCTACGTCTATGACAATAATTCCACGGATGGGACGGCAGAGCTTGCCGCTGCTGCCGGCGCTGTGGTGCGCCATGAGTACCAGCAGGGAAAGGGAAACGTCATCCGCAGGATGTTCCGGGAGATCGATGCGGAAGTCTATCTCATGGTGGATGGCGACGATACTTACCCGGCGGAGGCCGCTCAGGAGATGGTCCGAAAGGTCCGGGAGGAACAGGCGGACATGGTCGTGGGAGACAGGCTGTCATCCACCTATTACACGGAAAACAAGCGGCCCTTCCACAATTTTGGGAATTCTTTCGTGAAAAACTGCATTAACCGGTTTTTCGATACGAATATTCAGGATATTATGACAGGCTACCGGGCCTTCAGCTACCAGTTTGTGAAGACCTTCCCGGTATTGTCCCGTGGCTTTGAGATCGAGACGGAGATGAGCATCCACGCGGCGGACAAGCATATGCAGGTGGATCATGTGGTGATTGACTACCGCGATCGGCCGGAGGGCAGCGTCTCCAAGCTCAATACCTTTTCCGATGGCCTGAAGGTCTTAAGCCGGATCTTAAGCCTCTATAAGAATTACAAGCCTTTGGCCTTCTTTTCCCTGCTTTCGGGAATTTTGGCTGTGCTGGCAGTGGTGTTCCTGGTTCCGATCCTGGCGGAGTACGGGCGCACAGGCCTGGTGCCCAGGTTCCCGACGCTCATCGTCTGCGGCTTTGTGCTGATAGCGGCCCTGCAGTCCCTGTTCGCGGGCCTGGTTCTCCAGAGCATGGAGCAGAAGAACAAGCAGGATTTTGAGATGCGGCTGATCCAGGCGAAGGAGAGCTTTGAGGGGAAGAGGGCTGCCAGAGGGCAGGAAGCTTCCCAGGCGGAGGAGAATAGATGAAAAAAAGGAGAGGAATGACAGGCGCGGCACTGGCGGCGTCTGTTTTTCTTACATTGATTTTCGGGGTGCTGGTATATCATTCCATAGGCTTCATTTACGCGATCGCAGATGATATCATTATGCGTGATATCGCGTCTGGAGCCTTTACGGGGACGCCGGACGGGCATCTGATTTTTATGCAGTATGTTCTTGGATTTTTGCTGAGCCGGATGTATCTTTTGCTGCCGTCTGTGGATTGGTATGGTTTTTTTATGGCCGGAGTGATTTTTCTGGGGCTTGCGGCGGTGCTGTACCGGGGCTTGTCTGCGGATAGAACGCTGGGCTGGAAAGCTGTATATGTGGGACTGTCGCTTGGTGTTTTCGGCTGTGCGATGATTTTTCATGCCGCGCAGTTTGAGTGGACGGTAAGCGCGGCAGCAGCAGGAGCGTCAGGCCTCTATCTTTACATTACGATGCGTGAGGACGCTGGAAGGGAACAGCGGATTTTGGACAGCGTTCTTGTCTGGTTCCTGCTGATACTAACCTATGGAATTCGGGACGATGTATTTCTTATGGTGCTGCCGGGACTTTGGATTTCCTTTTTATGGAAGTTTTTCCGAAAAGAGAATGGCCGGATACAGGTGGTATGGAGAGAAATCATCCTTCCGGCGACTGTTTTCCTGACGCTGGGGCTGATGCTGCTGGTGGAACGGCAGGCTTATAACACGGAGGGATGGGAGCGTTTTGGGACTTTTCAGTCGGCGCGCTCAGATATCTATGATTATTACGGAGTGCCTGCCTATGAAAAAAATCCTTCTTTTTTTGACGAAGAAGGAATTGATGAGGCTGAGCTTCGGAATCTGCGCCATTATGCGTTGTACCTGGTAGATGGTATGGACGCGGAGCAGATGTCCCGGCTGGGGGAAGAGGCTGAAAGACAGAACGGGCAGGCACAGGGTCTTAAAAGCAGGCTCTGGAACGGCTTAAAGCTTGCGGCAGAGCAGGCGGCAGATCAAAAGTATTGTACGGCCAGCATTCCGTTTCTTCTGTTTCTGGCAGGAGCGTTGCTGCTGGCTTTCCGGCACTGCAGGAAGGCGTTTCTTTCGCTGTTGCTTTTCCTTGGCGCAGAAGGAACTCTATGGCTGTATCTTGGCTTTATGGGAAGACTGCCGGAGCGGGTTGCCTTTTCTATGCACTTGGTCGGCTTGGCGGGGATGGCTGGGGTGTTCCTTCTCCTCTGGGAGAGGCGAAAAAAGCAGGGCAGAGGCGGGAATACCGTTATGCTGGCCCTGCTGGTATGCTTCCTGGTGGCAGCGGCTTTTCAGTGGAAGGCTTCTGTGAAAGCCAATGAGGAGAAGCTGGCGATGGACGATAGTTACCAACAGTTCAAGCAAAGCTGCCAGGAGCATCCGGAAAACCTCTATTTCATAGAGACCTTTATGGCAGAGCCGGTGGGCGGGGCCAAAGTTACCACAGAGTATTCCCCGCAGCTCAATAACTGCCTGACCTTGGGAGACTGGTACAGTACCTCGCCTCTGGATGCGGAACGCATGGAAGCGCTTGGAATCCAGGATGTGGAGGAGACAATTCTCCAGAATCCCAATGCTTATCTTGTGGTAAGGGATGTGGAGGATCCCGGCTTTTTGGGAGACTATTTCCAGGAGAAATATCCCGGATGCACTCTGGTCTGCCAAAGGACCGAGACTGTGGGAGGCAGAAATTATTATCTGTATCAGGTGAGCGCTGGATGACAGAGGGCTGCCGGGACAAGGAGGAGGAAGGAACATGAGAAGGACAGAGGTGAAAATCCGGATGCTGGCGTCTCTTGCGCTGGCTTTTGGGATTATGGGTTTGTATTTTCTTTTTCTTCATTCCCGGTTTTCGTTTATTTACGATATCAATGACGATGTGGCTATGCGTAATGTGGCGGCAGGCGTGATCACAGGAACGCCGGATGCCCACCTGATCCATGTGAAATATGTGCTGGGGCTTGTCATCAGCGGGCTGTATGCGGCCCTTCCGGGGCTGGACTGGTACGGGCTTACCATGATCGGGATCATCCTGGCCTCATTTGCGATGATCCTGTACAGAGGCTTCATGGCACGGGAAGGATTTTTGTGGAAGGCGGGCTATACCATTCTGGCGCTTCTTTTGTTTACCTGCGTGGGGCTTCAGCACATTACGGCTTTTCAGTGGACCGTGACAGCCGCTATCGCTGGGGCAGCTGGGATCTACCTGTTTTATACCTCAGAGACAGAAGACCGTTTTCAAAGTATTCTGGAGGAAAGCATCGCGGTTATCCTTATCCTGTTTTCTCTGTTGATCCGTGATGATGTATTTCTGATGGTACTCCCAATAGCCGGACTTTGCTTTTGCTGGAAATATGCAGTTTTTACCGGAAAAGGAAAGCTGCCGGGTACGCTGCGCCATTTCGGAGTTCCGCTGGGACTGCTGCTGGGCGTGCTGCTGGCGCTTGGCGTCGAAGCTTTTGCCTACCGTTCGCCTGAATGGAAAGAATTTCTCGCCTATAATCTGGACAGAGAAGCGATTATGGATTATTATGGGCTTGCCACCTATGAAGAAGATCCGGAAATATATGATTCTCTGGGAATCACGCCGGAGGAAGCAGAAAATATGCAGCGGTACTCCCTGTATCTGGTAGATGACCTGTACAGTGAAAAAATGCATGCGCTTGCGGAGCGCTCCAGGGAGCGTTACCTGGCGCAGCACTCCATAAAGGAAAGGCTTGCAGGAGCGGCGGAAGGGATCTGGGAGCACTGGGGAAAAGATACCTACCGGGGAACCAATCTGATCTGCCTGTTCATTACGGCAGCGACGCTGGGTTTTTGTCTTGCAAAGAGCAAAAAGCAGGGCTTGCTTTCGCTGGTGCTGACAGTGGTAGTGCTTCTGTACTGGTTCTACCTTGGTTATCGGAACCGGATTCTGGAGCGGGTGGGCTTCGCGCTGTACCTGCTGGCTATTTTTGCGATGCTGGCGGTCCTGTACCGTACGGCAGTGCTGGAGCGGAAAAAACCAGGAGCGGAAAGCGCCGGAGTACCCCAAAGCAAAGATGGGGAAGAGAAAGGAAAATTCACAGAAATCTGTTTCTGGATTAGAAAAGTTCTTCCTGGCGCTGCCGGATGGGCGCTGTCCTGCCTGGCACTTTCTTTGGCTGCCTTTCATATCTGGGGAGAGGTAAAAAGCAATAATGCCTGGCGCAGCAGTTACAATGAAGAATTCCTGGACGTGAACCGCTATATGGCGGATCATATGGAAAATGTCTATTTTATGACGACCTTTTCCATCGAGACCTATACGGATAATTTTACGATCCGCCGGGACTTTGACTTTACCAACCTGCTTTCCGTGGGCGGCTGGCATACCTTTTCCCCGCTGGAAAATAAGAAGGATAAGAAGCTTGGAATCAGCGATCCGAAGCGGGACATCGTGGAAAAGGAGAATGTCTACGTGATTTCCCTGGAAAACGTGAACCTGCGGTATATGGACAGGTATTATACGAGCCTGTATGGAGAGGATTATCTGGGGAGGGAGCTGGTGGATACGCTGGACTATGGGGAAAGAGTGTTTGAGGTGTATGACTTTTCAGTGGCTAAAAAAGGCTAGTGTGAATGGTATTCTGAAAAGATAACATCGAAAGAAGGGCAGATAGATGTTAGAGGATGAAATTAGGGCAGGGGAGTCGTCAAATATAGAATTTAAAGTTGAGATCCCAAAAAAAAGTGAGAAATATGTAAAAAGCATCGTTGCATTCGCTAATACAGCAGGGGGAAAGCTTATTATTGGCGTGGATGATAAAACGCGAAAAGTTGTAGGTGTCGATAAAGATGAAGTTTTTAATATTATGGATAATATTTCCAACACTATTTCAGATATGTGTTATCCGCAAATATTTCCCAATATCAGCGTAGATACCATTCAAGGCAAAAGTGTAATTGTGATTAAGATATACCCAGGTGCAGGCAGGCCCTATTATATTAAATCAATGGGAAAAGAAGCAGGCACCTACATTAGAGTTTCAGGGACATCAAGACTGGCTGATGAAGCGATTCTAAAAGATTTGGAATTGCAGGGAAATAATAGTTCATTTGATGAAATGGTCTGTATAGGGCAGAAATATGATGAAAAGATGGCCGAAGAATTATGTTCTGCTGTCAAAAAGTATAGGGTAGAAGCAGCAGGAACAAAAAGAGAAAAAGAGGCTGTAAAAGATGTTACAGTACAAAATTTGGTCAATTGGGGAATTCTAAAAAGTATGGAAGGAAAATTAGTGCCTACAAATGCTTTTGTTTTATTGACTAATAATATATTTCCCTTCGCTAAAATTCAGTGTGCGCTGTTTAAAGGTACAGAAAGAGTTGTGTTTATTGACAAAAAGGATTTTGAAGGTCCTTTGTATGAACAAATTGAAGGAGCCTATGAATTTGTATTAAAGCATATCAATCTGGGAGCGAAAATAAATGGACTAATAAGATCTGATAGATATGAATTGCCAATAGAAGCAGTTAGAGAGGCTATTGTGAATGCTGTAACACACCGCAACTTTTTGGATAAAGCTTGTGTGCAGGTAGCGGTGTATGATGACAGAGTAGAAATAACTTCTCCAGGGATGCTGTACGGAGGGCTTACTCTTGAACAGATTAAAGAAGGCGGATCCAAAATTCGTAATAGATGTATTGCAGAAGTGTTCAGCAGAATGAAGATTATTGAGAGTTGGGGAACTGGAATTAAGAGAATGTTTAGTTCCTGTAGAGAATATGGAATCAGAGAACCTGAATTGCTTGAAATTGGAGACAGTTTTAGAGTGAATTTATATAGACCTTCTTACTCAGAAGTTCACCAAAGTTCACCAAAAGGTTCACTAAAAAGTTCACCAAAAACTGTGAATCAGACACAGCAAAAAATTATAGAAATGATTTTAGAGGAGCCAAGGGTGACGCAGGCGGCGATGGCCGAAAAGCTGGGTGTGACATCAAGGGCTGTAAAAAAAAGTATAAAGGAATTGAATGAGATGGGAATAGTAGAGAGGATAGGTTCGGCCAGAAACGGTTACTGGAAAGTGAAAGAGCCTTAAAAGTTTAAAATAACGGGAGGAGATAGAAAATGATTCCTTTTAATGTACCGCCCTGTGTGGGGACGGAAATACAGTATATTAAAGAAGCGGTCGAGTCACACAAGATATGTGGAGACGGGGCGTTTACAAAGAAGTGCAACGCCTGGCTGGAGGAAAGGTTTCATGCACAGAAGGTGCTTCTGACTACCAGCGGCACGACTGCGCTGGATATGGCGGCTCTTTTGTGTGGCCTGGAAGAGGGGGATGAGGTAATCCTGCCCAGCTATACTTTTTCCAGCACGGCTACGTCTGCAGTTCTGGGCGGCGCGAAGCTCGTCTTTGTGGATATTCGCCCGGACACCATGAATATTGATGAGACAAAGATAGAGGCGGCCATTACTGAGAAGACAAAGGCAGTGATAGCCATGCATTACGCAGGCGTGGCCTGCGAGATGGATACGATCATGGAGATTGCCAGAAGGCATCATCTTCTTGTGATCGAGGACGCGGCCCAGGGCGTTATGAGTACTTACAAGGGACGCGCTCTTGGAACGATAGGAGACTTCGGCTGCTATTCTTTCCATGAGACGAAGAACTATTCCATGGGCGAGGGCGGAGCTTTGGTGATCAACAATCCGGAGTATAACGAACGCGCTGAAATTCTGCGGGAGAAAGGAACCAACCGTTCAAAATTTTTCCGCGGCCAGGTAGATAAATACACTTGGGTGGATTTTGGCGACAGTTACCTTCCCAGTGAACTGAACGCAGCCTATCTCTGGGCGCAGCTCTGCGCGGCAGATGAGATTAATGAAAACCGCATGGAAAACTGGGACCGCTATTACCAGGAACTGAAAGAGCTGGAGGATGCAGGAAAAATAGAGCTGCCTGTGATACCGGAAGGCTGCGTACATAATGCGCATATGTTCTATATAAAATGCCGCGATCTGGAAGAAAGGACACGGTTTATTTCCTATCTGAAAGAAGAAGGGATCCTGGCAGTATTCCATTATATTCCTCTGCATTCTGCGCCGGCGGGTTTGAAATATGGGCGCTTTTTCGGGGAAGACCGTTATACGACGGGTGAAAGCGAAAGGCTGGTTCGTTTGCCCATGTATTACGGCCTGGAGCCGGAGAAGATAGATCTGATCTGTGAAAAGGTAAAGGATTTCTATAAATAGGAGACTGCCTGATGATAAAGCCAGGGAAAGGCGGGAAAGGATGAAAATTACAGACGCATATTGGGAAAAACGGAACCTGGGCGTGGATGTGACAGAAATTGCATGCGCAGTATCCGACAATAAAGAAGAATTGATTTCAGTACTCTCTGAGGTAAGGACGCCTTATTCGGTATGCAAGATTCCGGGCGGGGCGGCAGAGCTGCTGCTGTGCGCCCAGGAGCAGGGATACCGGGTGATAGAGATGAGTATAGGGCTGGAAGGAAAAACTAAAGATGTAGGTCTCCCTTCCATATATAGGCGTTTTGAACCTGAAATTTCTATACGGGATGCTGAGGCGAAACAGATAGAAGAGATTTTGCAGGAAGTAGAAAGTGGAAGTATATTCAGTACTGACCGAATTGCTCTTGATCCTCATTTTGGGCCAAAAGCAGCAGGGCGAAGGTATGCAAATTGGATACGAGATTTGCTTCAGCAAGGAGCGCATCTATGTGTAGGTTACTATAAAGACTTGCCGGTGGCCTTTGGAGTAAATCAGGACAAAGGAAGAGGCGTATCGGATGCAGTACTTGGGGGCGCATTAAATAATGAGGCAGTAGTAGGCCTTGGCTTCTTGTCAATTTATGCGAACCTGATTTCCGGTATTCAGCATGGAAATACAAAAATCCAGACACACGTCTCATCTAATAATCCGCCTATTATACATCTGCATCGTCAATTTGGATTTCAGATTAGTGAAATGCAGTATGTACTGGTCAAACATCAATAAAATCAGATAAAATTAGTACATAAATAGCGAGTATGAATTGACACTGGATATAATAGCGGGTAAAATCATACTGAGTTTGAAAGAAAATTAGAAAAATTTTTCAGAGAGGTTGCGTATGCTTGCAGGAAAAAACATTCTGCTCACAGGGGCAAATAGGGGAATTGGAAAAGCTATTCTCCAAAAATGTGCTGAGAATCGTGCCAATATTTGGGCAGTGGCAAGAACTGTGGATGATGAAACACGCTCTTATTGGGAGAAATTAGAATCCCAATATCATATCTGGATTGCTCCGGTTATCATGGATATGCAGAATGAGGATAGCGTGATAAATGGTGCGAAGGCAGTTTTAAGTAAAAAGGAGCCTATCTGGGGAATTGTAAATAATGCGGGAATTACGGGAGAGAATCGGCTGTTTGCTATGACATCCCAGGAGGAACTTCGCAAAGTATTTCAGGTTAATTTCTTTTCTCCGATGCTTTTAACGCAGAAGCTTATCAGGAATATGATGAAGAACAGGCAGGGAAGCATTGTAAATATAGCTTCTGTGGCTGCCCTGGATGGCGAACCGGCTCAGTTTGCATATGTGGCAAGCAAAGCAGCTCTAGTTGGAGCGACAAAAAAACTATCCAGCGAGCTGGCAGAGATGGGAATCAGGGTAAATGCAGTTGCCCCGGGAATGACAGATACTGGGATGCTGGGACAGATGAAGGAAGAACTAAAAGAGAAAAGTCTCCAGAATATTCCTATGAAAAGGCTGGCCCGGCCGGAAGAAATTGCAGATATGGTAGTGTTTCTGCTGTCAGAGAATAGCAGCTTTGTGACAGGACAGGTTCTCAGAGTAGATGGAGGAAAAGTATGAATACTGAGTTATGCACACGCATAGAGGGAGCAGCCCGCAACATGCGCAGAAATATGCTTGAAATGACGCTGCATGCAGGCCCCAATGGAGCCCATATCGGCGGCTCCCTGTCATCAGCAGATATTGTGGCAGCCCTTTACTGCGGAATCCTGGACAGGGAAGGGAGAGGAGATCACTTTGTCCTCAGCAAGGGACACTGCGCCATGGTACAGTACGCGGCCCTCTGTGAGATTGGTGCCATTTCCAAGGAAGAACTGATGACCTTTGAAGACAATGGAGGAATGTTTCCAGCGCATCAAGTGATGAACGACGCCATAGGAATTGAATTGTCAAGCGGCAGCCTGGGCCTGGGTCTGGGGTTTGGAATTGGGCTTGCCCTTGCTGATAAAAAGAAAGGGACAAAAGCAAGAACCTTTGTGCTGCTGGGGAATGGGGAGTGTAATGAGGGAAGCGTGTGGGAGGCTGTGATGCAGGCTCCGAAGCTGAAACTTGATAATCTGACCGCGATCGTAGACAGCAATCACCTCCAGTTGGACGGCGGGCCGGAGCAAATTGTCCCGCAAGCGAATATAGCGGAAAGCTTCCGCTCTTTTGGCTGGGAGGCCGTCGAGATCAATGGGCATGATATTGGGGCAATTTATGAAGCACTTTCAGAGAGAAAAGAGGACGGCAGGCCAAGGATGGTTGTGGCTGATACAGTAAAAGGAAAAGGTGTTTCCTTTATGGAGAACCAGGTAAAATATCACCATGCGGGCCTTACCCAGGCGCAATATGAACAGGCGGTGGAGGAGTTGAGCCATGATTAATATTTCGAATGAAAATGTTGCCTTATGGTCGAGGATAAGCTCCAGAAAAACTTTTGGCCTGGTTCTGGATGAATTGGCTTACGAGTACCCGGATCTGATGGTGCTTGTGGCGGATGTGGCAGATTCCGCAGGGCTGGGAGAATTTGGGGAGCACCATCCGGAGCAGTTTCTCAATGTGGGCATTGCAGAGCAGAACATGATTGCTATTGCTGCCGGACTGGCGAAATCAGGATATAAGGTTTTTGCTGTTTCCTTTGCGCCTTTTGCATCCATGCGGTGTTTTGAGGTGCTGCGCACCTATCTGGGATACATGAATCTGGATGTTACAGTGGTAGGAATTGCCAGCGGTGTAAGTATGGGAACGGCAGGAAATACACATTACGGACTGGAAGACCTGGCACTGCCAAGGACGATTCCCAATATGACCGTGGTGTCCCCGGCAGACTGTACAGAGACTGTAAAGGCAGTCGAAGCCCTGCTGGAGCATAAAGGGCCGGCGTATCTGCGTTTGACCGGTGTCAACGGCAACCAGCCTGTGTATAAGGAGGATTATGATTTCCGGCTAGGCAGGGCAGCGAAGGTCAGGGAAGGCACTGACGTGGCGATTGTGGCCACAGGGACTATGGTATATGAATCCCTGCGCGCTACAAGAAAATTGCAGAAAGAGGGAATCTCCTGCACAATTTGGGACATGAGTACCGTGAAGCCGCTGGATGAGAAGGCGCTGGAAGAGGCCTTTGATTCCCATAAGCTAGTGGTTACAGCTGAGGAACATTCGGTTATTGGCGGCCTAGGAGCTGCAGTAGCAGAGTATAAAGCCTGGCACAACCAAAAAACCAGGCTGGAAATCATAGGACTGCCGGACAGCTTTGGAAAGGCAGGCGCCTATGCGTGGATGCTGGATCAGCAGGGGCTGTCTGCCAGGCATCTTGCAGATAGGATTGCAGAAGCATATCAAAATTTAGGTTAACATCCAGGAGGAAAAGAAGATGACAAATAAAGAAAAATATGTAAACGCATTTACAGAGACTTTTGATATAACGCCGGAGGAGGCCGAGGGTCTCCAGTACTCTGGCATTGCGGCTTGGGATTCTGTGGGACACATGACCCTTGTGGCGGCTTTGGAGGATGCCTTTGACATTATGATGGACACAGATGACATTATTGATTTCAGCTCTTTTGAAAAGGGAATGGAAATTTTAAGTGAGAAATATGATGTGGAATTTTAATGAGTTTTCGGGGAACATAGCGCTGCGTTCCGATGATGGGGTGCAGCTGACCTATGGGGAGCTTGGGGAGGAGACAGGGCGGCTTGCGTCGGCAATCGGGGAACGCTGCCTTGTTTTTTCCATGTGCAGCAACACAATAGGCTCTGTAATCGGCTATGCGGCCTTCATACAGCATGGGATTGTCCCGGTGCTGCTGAACGCCCACCTGGACCAGGAGCTTCTGGCAGGACTCTTGGAGAAATACTGCCCAGCTTATCTGTGGATGCCGGAGGATATGGCGGACCGATACGAAGCGGAAGCAGGCTGGAAGAGGATTTACGCCAGCAGAGGCTATATCCTGTTAAGGACAGGGTATGAAACATCCTATCCCCTTTATGAGGAACTTGGCCTCCTTCTGACTACTTCTGGTTCCACAGGCAGCCCCAAATTTGTAAGGCAGAGCTATAAGAACATTGAGGTGAATACCCGTCAGATTGCGGAATACCTGGAACTTGGCCAGGAAGAACGGCCTATTACTACGCTGCCGATGAATTATACGTATGGTCTGTCCATTATCAACAGCCATCTTTTGGTGGGCGCCACGATTCTCCTGACTGACAAAACCCTGATGGAGAGAGGGTTCTGGTCATTCGTGAAGGAACAGAAGGCCACATCCTTTGGCGGAGTGCCTTATACCTATGAGATGCTGGACAAGCTGCGCTTTTTCCGTATGGATCTTCCGGCTCTGGGGACTATGACCCAGGCCGGCGGGAAGCTGATCCCGGAACTCCATAAAAAATTTGCAGAATATGCCGCGGGTACCGGAAAGAGATTCATTGTTATGTATGGCCAGTGCGAGGCTACCGCCCGCATGGGATACCTTCCTGCGGATAAGGCTGTGGAGAAATGCGGTTCCATGGGAATCGCGGTTCCCGGGGGGAAATTCCGTCTGATAGATGTAAACGGCAGGGAGATTACAGAACCCTATGTGACGGGGGAACTTGTCTATGAAGGGGAAAATGTGACTTTGGGCTATGCGGAGTGTGGGGAAGACTTGATAAAAGGCGATGAGAGGAACGGCCTTCTCCAGACAGGCGACATGGCGCAATTTGATGAGGATGGCTATTACTATATCGTCGGACGCAGAAAGCGCTTCCTGAAGATTTATGGAAACCGTGTGAACCTGGATGAGGTTGACCGGCTGATCAAGGGGAAGTTTGAAAACCTGGAGTGCGCCAGCACCGGCGTGGACGACCATATGTACCTCTTTGTGACAGACGGGGCTTATGCAGACCAGGTGAAGGGGTTTGTGGTGGCAAAGACTGGGCTCAACCAGGCCGCGTTCCAGGTGGTTGTGGTGGACAACATCCCGAAGAATGATTCTGGGAAAACACTTTACAAGGAACTGGAAAAGTATTATAAGTAACCTGGTACACCCTGTATCGGCGCTAAGGGAGCAAATTATGGATTTTGAGGAAATGCTGCAGAGAAGCCCGTATTCCCTTTCAAAGGAAGAGAAAGAAGCAGTTTTGACAGAGAGGCTTGCAGAACTTACGGAGAAACACAAAGAGAACTGTCCCCAGTATGGAAATATGTTAAAATGTGCGGGATATGAGAGAGGGAAGATCGGCAGCTATAAGGAACTGCCGTTTCTTCCCGTACGCTTGTTTAAGGAACTGGAACTCAAAAGCATTCCGGATGATCAGATTGTAAAGACAATGACATCCTCTGGGACATCCGGGCAGGCAGTCTCAAAAATTTATCTGGATCGAACTACCTCTGCCAACCAGCAGAAGGTTATGGTGAAGATTGTCTCTGATTTTACAGGAAGCAGCCGGATGCCCATGATTATACTGGACTGCCCATCGGTGGTAAAAAACCGCCTGATGTTTTCGGCCAGGGGAGCCGGGATCCTGGGATTTTCCATTTTCGGGGCAAAGAGGATCTATGCGCTGGATGATGATATGAAGCTGGATGTGGAGGGGCTGAAAGCATTTCTGGATAAATACCAGGGGCAGAGAATCTTCCTGTTTGGCTTTACTTTTATGATCTGGCAGCATTTTTACAAAGAGCTTGTGCGGCTGAAGAAGGAGGGCGTCACCTTTGATTTGTCGGAAGGCGTCCTGATCCATGGCGGGGGCTGGAAAAAGCTGATCAGTGAAGCGGTCAGCCCGGAAGAATTTAAGAAATGCCTGCAGGATGTCTGTGGCTTAAGCCATGTGCATGATTATTACGGGATGGTGGAGCAGACGGGCTGCATTTATATGGAGTGCGAGTGCGGGCATCTGCATGCCAGCATTTTTTCGGATGTCATTACCAGGCGGCCTTTGGATTTTTCAGAATGTGAATTTGGGGAAAAGGGAATCATCCAGGTGGTTTCCACGCTCCCGGAGTCTTACCCGGGACATTCACTCCTTACAGAGGACGAGGGAACGATACTTGGTGAGGATGACTGCCCCTGCGGCAGGAAGGGAAAATATTTCAAAGTGCTTGGCAGGCTGAAAAACGCTGAGATACGGGGGTGCAGTGATACCTATGCGGAAAAGTTTAGATAGAGAAGGGCTAAAAGGAATTCAGTATCTGACGGGAAATGAAGAAATACTTATGCGGATGCCCAAGGCGGAGGCGCGGGAACCCTTCGGGGAAGAAATTCAGGAATTTTTGAATACTCTGTCCAGAACGTTGCTTTCCATGCCTGAGGCGAGACTTTATCCCGATGTGGTGACCTTTGCTTTCTGGATCCGCAAATCATCTGTGAAAAAGCTGGCGGAGCGTTTTACCGAAAAGAATGGGAAGGGATTTCATCTGGGAAGAGGGGTGGCGTTCCATATCGCGCCGTCCAATGTGGCGGTGAATTATGCGTATTCCTTTGCCGCAGGCTTTATGACGGGAAACGCGAATATAGTACGCATCCCTTCCAAAGATTTTCCGCAGATTGCGCTTATAAATAAAGCGGTCCATGCGGCGCTGGAGCAGCATCCGGACTGTGTACCTTATATCTGCTTCGTGCGTTATGGAAGAGAGCAGAGAATTAACGATGCGCTTTCCTCCATTGCGGATGTGAGGATCGTCTGGGGCGGAGACCGGACGATTGCCGAACTTCGGAAATCCCCGCTGGCTCCCCGAGCCACAGAAATCACTTTTGCGGACAGGTATTCGCTGTCTGTGATTGACAGTGATACTTATATGGCGGCAGAGGATCCGGGCCGTATCGCAGATGATTTTTATAATGATACGTATCTGACAGACCAGAACGCGTGCACCAGCCCGCGGCTGGTAGCCTGGTGCGGTTCCAAGATTGGCCAGGCAAAGGAACGCTTCTGGGGCTTTCTTTTGGAGAGAGTGCGGCAGAAATATGAATTCCAGCCCATCCAGGGCGTAAATAAGCTGACGAACGCATATCTTGCGGCTGCAGGGCATAGCGGGATCCACATGGTATGCTGCGGGGATAACCGGCTGGTTTGCGTGGAACTGGACAGCCTTTTTGACAACCTGATGGATTTCCGGGGGGATTCGGGATATTTTTATGAATATAATTTCCGGGATATCTTGGAACTGAAGCCTATCTGCGATGACACCCATTGCCAGACAGTATCCTATATCGGGGACAGGAAGATGTTCCTGCCGCTCCTGGAGGCGGGGATCCGCGGTGTGGACAGGATTGTACCGATAGGGAAGACGATGGATTTCGACCTGATTTGGGATGGCTGCAATCTTTATGAGAGGCTGACCAGGACAATCAGTCTCATGTAAAAAATAGGACGTGGGAGGGCTTGGAAAATGAGGCAGAAAAAGCTACAGATAGTGCTGTATGCTCTTTTAATCGTGATTCCCCTTTTGTGGGTGCTGTGTATCCTGTTCTGCAACGGGTATAAATTTGATTTGTCCATCCTGGTGCCTGCCTGGAATGACGAGGTGGGCTGGCATAATCAGGTTTCAGCGGTGATCGAATATGGGCATCCGCTTGGATATTACGGATACAATGGAACGCATGCCCAGGTGGGAACCTGGGGAGCCTGGGGAGTAGCCCCGCTCCTGCCGTACGCGTTGTTTGGGAAGCTGTTTGGCTGGGGATTCTCGTCGATGGCATGGGCCAATATTGCTTTCCTATGCCTGGCAATGCTGCTACTGGTTATTATGACCAAGCCGTCAGTAGGACAGACGCTGTGGCTGCTCCTTTTATACAGCGGCAGCTTTATTACGATCGGATATTCCATGACGTCTATGTCAGAAGGGCTGCGCTATTCTTTGGCGATTGTCCTGACAGGCGGCCTGATCTGGATGGAACGGCATACGAGAACGACAGAAAAACTGTCTAAGAAGGAAATGGGGAGTTGTGTCGTTTTAGGGGTGTTTCTCCTGTATGCCATTCAGGTTTATCTGGTGTTCGTTCTCGCGCTCCCGGTTTATTGCTGGTACATTTTAAGGAGAATTCATCTAAGGGAGAAGCAAAGCAGAAGAAAACGCGGCTTTTTATATGCGGGGAAATTTTTGGCGATTATATTTATTACAGGGGTTGTGACCGTTGTGTCAAATAAAATGGTTACAGCTGTCTGTGCACCGTATGTGGATTCTACAATTACGACTATTTTTAAGACAATATCGGAGAGAGGGCTTTATCAGGGAGCCTGCTTTTTCTTGGATAACTTTTTCCAGAATCTGCGGACAGTGGATTTATTTTCCATATTCTCTATGGCCTCGGATACCTATGGGATTTTATCCTGGTTTTTTGTCAACTATCTGGTGCTTTTGTTTGCGCTGCTTTTGCATATCCTGAAACACAGAAGACGGCTTGTGCAGAACCGCTCTTACTGTTATGAGGCGGCGTTTTTCATGACAGGGTTTCTAATCGGTTACTGCGCGCTTTACACAGGGCAGGAATGGACCCTGTGCCGGGGAATCAATACAGGGCTTCTGATGGGAGCCATTTATCTGGCTTTTGCTGACAAAAAGGAGAATCTGAAGCTTGTGCTGATCCTCCTTACCTTCTTTGAGATAACTGCTATCTGGGGCTATTACAGTTCTATGGCAGATGAGAGGTTCGCTGTTTCCCAGAACCTTACTAGGGCTGAGGCGGAAAAAGAAACGTTGCAGGAATTGATAAAACTGGATGCGGACGCTGCTCCCTGGGACAATACGGTAGCTACTTATGGGACTGTGGATTTCCGGTATTTGGTTCTTCCTGCCGGGTACGGCTCTAATTATATGCTGGATTTTTGGATAAATGAGTCAGCCGGGTATGCGGTGATTACCCAGGGAGAATGGCATACAGAAGAAATGAAAAACAGGCTTGTCAGAAAGGGACATAAAGTTCTTCTGGAAGATGAATATTTTGTAGTTTTGCAAAATGAAAGGCTGAGCAATGGAAAAGAGTGAAAAGAAAAATCTGATCATAATGCTGTTTTTTGCGTTATTTCTGTTTGTGATTACTTATCAAGTAATTATGGGTGCGATCAGAAATCCTGAGAGTGATTATCTGGGACATGCAGAAAATGCGGAGCTGCTTTTGAATTCTGGCCTGGGCGCGGTGCTTCATGAGATAGGCTATCCTTTATGGGCATTCCTGGTGGCCGGGATTATGAAAATTTCCCGTGCTCCTGCTTATGAGGCATCCGCGATAGCAGGAGGGCTGCTGAACATTCTGACCTATATTATGGTGTATGGGTATCTGGTAAAAGAATGTAAAGAAGAACGGCTGTGGGTGGCTGTCCTTAGCTGGTTCCTGCTTTTGGCAGGCCCATTTTATATCCCATGGTATAATCAAAATGTATACCTTGGGCAGGTGACCCCGAATATCTGGCATAACCCGACGACGATCTGTGTCCGCCCTTTTGCCTTTGCGGCTTTTTTGCTGATTCTGCGGCTGCTAAAAGAATATGAGGAGGAACAGAAGAAGCTGACAGCGAAAACTTGGATTCTGCTGGCGGGGCTTCTGGTGCTGTGCAACCTGGCAAAGCCCAGTTTTGTGCAGATAGCCGTTCCGGGACTGGCAGTCTATTTATTGATCTTGCTGGCCCGCACCAGGGGAAAGGCTTTTGGGTTCTGTGTCCAGCTGGCGTCGGCCTTTATTCCCTGCGTCTGCGTGATGCTGTGGCAGATGGGTGTCTCCTTTGGAACATCCAGTTCGGCGGAAGGCGGGATTGAGATCGCCTGGTTTGACGTGATGGGCGCGACATCACCCAGCATACCCTTTTCCCTGCTTTTGGGTTTCCTGTTTCCTCTTTACGTTGTCCTGACGAATATCCGGATCGTGAAAGAGCGGGACGTACAGGTGACGTTTTTCATGTGGCTTGCCGGCTTTTTGGAGGCTGCGTCCCTGGCTGAGACAGGCTACCGCCGATATCACGGTAATTTTGGCTGGGGGCATGTGCTGTCGGCCTTCTTGGTCTATGTGACAGCCTTCCGGTATTTCCTGAAGCGGAACCGGGAGTACGATTACCAGAATCTGAAAGACCGGATTTTGGTGCTGGGCGGCTGGGTGATTTTTATCCTGCAGTTTTTCATAGGGATTTATTACATAAGCACTTTTTTTATCCCGGCCGCATAGGCCGTTGAAAGAGAGAGGAAGACATGGATATATCGTTTGTAATACCGTGCTATGGTTCGGAACATACCCTGGAAAGGGTGGTGGACGAGCTGCGGAACACTATGGCGCAGAGGCCGGAATACAGCTATGAGATCATTCTGGTCAATGATAATTCCCCGGATCAGGTCTGGGGCGTGATACAAAGGCTTGTAAATACCTTTGGGAATGTAATAGGTATCTCCCTGGCCCGTAACTTTGGTCAGCATGCTGCCCTGATGGCGGGATACAGAAGCTGCAGGGGCGAGATTGTCGTTTCCCTGGATGACGACGGGCAGACGCCGGCAGATGAGGCGTTCCTTCTGATTGACAAGATCCGGGAGGGATATGATGTGGTGTATGGCTGCTATCCGGAAATCAAGCAGTCGCATTTCCGGATTTTTGGAAGCTGGGTTAATGAAAAGATGGTGGAAATCCTCCTGGGAAAGCCCAAAGCGCTGAAATGCACCAGTTATTATGCAGCCAGACGATTTATCATTGAAGAAATGCTGCGCTATAAGAATTCTTACCCCTATGTGGGAGGGCTGGTGCTGCGCAGCACGAAAAATATAGCGAATGTGCCCGTGCACCACCGTGCCCGGATGGAGGGGAGATCAGGCTATTCCATTGGGAAGCTTCTGGCCCTGTGGTTTAACGGGTTTACAGCTTTTTCGGTGAAGCCACTGCGGCTGGCCACAGTGGTGGGCTTTCTTTGCGCCTTCGCCGGCTTTGTATATGGCCTGGTCATGGTGATCCGCAAACTCCTGGGTTTCACTACGGTGCTGGGATACAGTTCGCTGATTACGGTGATCCTGTTCATCGGCGGAATTATTATGGTTTTACTGGGGATTATCGGCGAATATATCGGCAGAATCTATATCAGTATCAATAATGCGCCTCAGTATGTGATTCGGGAGACGATTGGAGGCAGGGATGATAAAACTGACTAAATCAGAAAAGAAGACATTTTTAGGGCTCCAGCTTTTGCTACTGGTGTATTCCTTAAGCGGAATTTGCTCCAAAATGGCGGCAGGAGAGCCGTTTCTTTCCCCGAAATACATTTTGTATTATGGAATGGTGCTGTTCATCCTGGCGCTTTATGCCATAGGCTGGCAGCAGGTGATAAAAAGGCTTCCGCTGATTACCGCGTATGCCTCAAAGGCTGTTACAGTTATCTGGGGCGTGGTCTGGGGAATGCTGGTTTTTAAGGAACATATTACATTTACTAATGTAATAGGGGCGGTCGTAATTATCGCGGGAATCCTTTTGGTAGTGTCGGAAGAGGAGAAGTAATTATGGGAATTGCGGTTTTTCTGGGCTCTGTGCTGGTGGCTTCCATATCTCAGATTATGCTGAAAAAGAGCGCCGATAAAAAATATGACAGGTGGATAGACGAATATCTGAATTTCCGGGTGATTTTTGCGTATGGGCTGTTCTTTCTGTCAAGCCTTCTGACGGTGTATGCCTATAAGTTTGTGCCTCTTTCTCTGGGGCCTGTTCTGGAGGCCAGCGGATATATTTTTGTCTCAGTCATGGGATATTTTATTCTGAAAGAAAAAATAGGCAGGAAAAAACTGCTGGGGCTTATTGTGATTATAGCCGGAATTGTAATTTTTAATCTGTAACGGAGATCTCTTATGAAAAAATTATTTGCGCAAATCATTAAATTCGGAGCCGTGGGTTTCCTGTGCTTTTTCATCGACTATGGCATCATGGTTGGCCTGACGGAGCTTGCGGGAATTTCCTCACTTATTTCCAGCGGCGTGTCCTATACCATCTCCACGGTTGTAAACTATATCTTAAGCGTCACCGTGGTCTTCGACGCGGACAAAGAGGCGAACAAGGTGGTACAGTTCATCGTGTTCGTGTTTTTCAGCCTCATCGGCCTGGGCATCAACCAGCTCTGCATGTGGGCCGGCACGGCGTGGCTGGAGAGCCTGATGGAGCAGAGCCAGACGCTTGCGGCGTATTCACGGTATGCCTATATGGTGGTGAAAATCTTTGCGACAGCCATCGTTATGGTATATAATTTCATTACGAGAAAGATTTTCATTGAGAAACACTGAAACGGGACGCGCGGCTATGGGCGGAAGCCTTTGCTGGCTGCGGGCTGGGCAAAAAGCGGAAAGGAGCGGATGATGCGGAATCGGAGGACGGCGCTTGGAATCGGACTGCTTCTGCTTCTCTGCGGCTTCATAAGGTTTGTGCTTTTTCCGCTGGAGATGCCGGGCATGGAGGCGCAGGCGCTGGACGCAGAGGAGGCAGAAGCGCTTATGGAAGGCCGTAAAGAGGCGGCGGAGGAGTTCCTGCAGGGCCTGGCCTTTGCGGGGGAAGAGCTTCCGTGGGACAGGGCTTCCGGAACCTTTTACCTTCCGCTGGATATGGATGAGAGAGCGTGGGAGGACGGCATCTTTACGGCTGCGGAGGGCGGCGCGCGTATCTATCTTCTGGATAATCCCCTGGAAGATGACAAGCAGGAAGCCATCCGGCAGGGAAAGAGCTACCGGCTGCTGGCGGTGAAGGGGGATCAGTACCGGGAATATGCGGTGGTATTTACCGGCCTTCCGATCCTGACGCTGGATACCGATTCAGGGGCGGAGATCCGCTATGAAGAGATCTATGGCTCCATGCGTTTCTATGAGGCGGACTCTAAGAAGGACTGGGTGACGGAAAGCGTCATGAGCGGCCACATCCGGGGAGGGAGCAGCCGCCTGAATCCGAAGAAATCCTATAAAATCACGCTCTACAAGCAGAACCAGACAGGAATGGGCGCCCTGCGGGAAAACCACAAGTCTTTCCTGGGGATGCGTGAAGACGACGAGTGGCTTTTGTATGCCATGTACAGCGAGGACACGAAGGTACGCGACAAGCTGTCCCTGGATGTGTGGAATGAATCCGGGGCTTTGGAGATTGACTCGGAAGGCTTTTACGGGTATCATATGGAATATATCGAGGTTTTCCAGAACGGGGAGTATTACGGCATCTATGGGCTGATGGAACCGGTGGATTACAAGCAGCTGAAGCTTACGAAGGAGAACGAGGCGCAGCCGGAGGAATACCTGTACAAACAGAAGGATCCGGGCGTGTTTGAGCTGAAGGGAAACTGGACGGCCCAGAACGAGGAAGATTTCGAGGCATTGAATACGTATCTCTGGTATCTTGACGCGGAGGACGAGGTCTTCGCAGAGAAGATGCCGCAGCTTATCGATGTGGACAACGCGCTGGATGTCTGGCTGTACCTGCAGGCAGTCATCGGCATGGACAATATAGAGAGAAACATTTTTTATCCCACGGTCTGGGAGGACGGGCAGTACCGGATACGGTTCATGCCCTGGGATATGGATTACTCCTGGGGGAATGTGCATGATTTTGACGCGGGGAACCGTACCCGGTTTTCGGAGGAGATTCTGACCATGCGCATTGCCTGGAAGCTGGGAGACCGGCTGATCCGCCTGGACGTGGAGAATGCCCGGGAAAAGGTAAAGGCCCGGTGGCAGGAATTAAGGCAGACCGTCTATTCTGACGCATGGCTGACGGAGCATATTGATTCCTATGCGCGCCAGGTGGTGGATTCCGGGGCTTTTGACAGGGACGGCGCCCGCTGGGTGAGCAGCGGGCATAACGGAGACTATGAGAGCCTGAAAAAGCTTGCCTGTGGGCGGATGGCGTTTCTCGACGAAAAGCTTGCGGATCCGCTGGCTTATCTGGACTTAAAGGAGTATGTGGAGTGAAGAGACGAAAGGCTCTTTTCCTGAATTTGATATTGGCGGCCTTCTGCCTGGCAGCCCTTTTCCTCTGGCCGCTTTTTATGGGGCCCATAGCCATTCACGAAGGGACGAAGGAGGAGATCGCGCAGCTTCTGGCGACGCACCGGGAAGCAGAAGAGCCCTTTTTTACAGACCTGGCCTTCTCGGGGGAAAAGCTCCCGTATGACGAGGAGAGTTCCGTATTCTACCTGCCTCTCGATATGGAGACGGAAGGATGGGAACGGGGAGAGCTTGCAAGCGCTGCGCCGGGGGTGTCCCTGGTGTTTGAGGAGGACTTTACAGCATCGGACAAGCAGGAGGCTATCCGGACGGGAGCCCGCTTCCGCTTTTACGCGGTGCAGGGGGAGGAGTACCAGGAGTGCTGGCTGACGGCCACGGGGCTTCCGGTGGTTTCGATTGAGACAGAGGCTTCGCCGGACATGGAGGTATTTGGCGGAAGCGTGTACTTCTGGGACAGCGGCACGAAGGCAGGCTGGGCTTCCTCCAGTATCCTGGAAGCCAATATCCGGGGGAATACGAGCCGTACTTACGAGAAAAAAGGTTATAAGCTGAACCTAAAAAAGCAGAATAAAAAGGGCGAGATTGTAGAGGATAAGAAGCCCCTGTTCGGCCTTCGCAGTGATGACGAGTGGCTTTTAAACGCTATGTATAGCGATTCTTCTAAGATCCGGGATAAGTTGAGCGCGGATATCTGGTCGCAGATCGGAGCCGTGCAGGAGGAATTCCCGGAGGCGTATTTCGGCACACGGATGGTCTATGTGGAGGTCTTCTTCAACCACGAATACTGGGGTCTATATGCCCTGATGGAACCGGTGGACTCCAAACAGCTTGACCGGATCGGGGAAGGCGAGGGGGCAAAAGAGGAGTATTCATATAAATCCGTGACGCCCCAGGATGTCCCGACGGAAGGACTTCTCACCCAGGAGGCCTACGGGGAAAGTCTCGCGGGTTATGAGCTGAAAGGGAGCCATTCCGCGATAGGAAGGAATTTGTGGGAACCGCTTCTGTCCTATCTGGAACTCCGGGATCTGGCTGATGACGGGGAGTTCGCGGAAAAAGCCGCAGAGCTTACCGATCAGGAGGGGGCGCTGGACGTCTGGCTCTATCTCCAGGCAGTGCTGGGAATTGACAACCGCGGGAAAAACATGTATTATGTGGCAAAAAACAGGGGAAATTCCCAGAAGATTTATTTCGCTCCCTGGGATATGGACATTACGTGGGGTGACGCCCTAAGCGCCGGCACGGATGGAAAGGTCTGGGATGTGGGGATGAACACAGCCCTCTATTCGGAGCGCATCAACTGGAGCTTTGGGGATCGGCTGATCGAGCTTGACGTGGATGGTTCCCGCTCCTATGTACAGGGGCGGTGGAAAGAGCTCCGCCAGGGAGTGCTTTCGGATGAGAGCTTATGCGGGGCAGTGGAAGGCCTGGTTCATCAGATACAGGATTCCGGGGCGCTGGCGCGGGACCGCGCGCGCTGGCCCGACAGCGGCCAGGGACAGGATTATGAACTGTTTACGCGGATGGCGCTTTACCGCATGAAAATCCTGGATTATTATTTTGACGGGAACCTGGAAGAATATATGGGGCTTGGCTACCAGTAAAGGGAAGGGAGAAAGAGCGTGGATTATCGGAACGAGCTCAAATATGTGGTGACGGAGGCGGAGCTTGCGCTTCTGGAGAACCGGATACGGAATCTGATCCGCCCGGACAGCCATGCGGGGGCGGACGGGACATACCAGATCCGCAGCCTGTATTTTGATGATTTTGAGGATACCTGTTACCAGGAGAATGAGATGGGGACAGATCCCCGGGAGAAATTCCGCATCCGGATCTATAACGGCTGCGCGGACCGGATCAGCCTGGAGCTGAAAAAAAAGCAGCACAGTATGACCCAGAAGCTCTCCTGCCTTTTGACAGAAGCCCAGTGCCGGGAGCTGATGGCCGGAAGGCCCCTGCCCCTTGACCCGTCATATCCGCCGGTACTCCAGAAGCTGAACCTTTTGATGCGCACCCGCCTGATGCGGCCCAAGGTGATTGTGGAGTACGACAGGACGCCCTTTGTGGAGAAGCTGGGAAATACGCGGGTGACGCTTGACCGGAATATCCGCTCCTGCGGGGCGGCCGGGTGCTTTTTGGATCAGGAAATCCCGGGGCGTCCGGTGATGCCGACGGGGAAGCAGATCCTGGAAGTCAAGTATGACGAGTTCCTGCCGGATCACCTGTACCGTAACCTGCAGCTTGCCCGTTTGAAGCAGACGGCTTTTTCTAAGTATTACCTTTGCAGGCGGTTCTCGTTTTCCGGGATCCGGGTTTAGTGCTGGAATAACCGCTGCGCGGGAAGGGCAGCGTATATTCACATAGAGAGAAGAAATTGGAGGAACAATGAATGGGATTTCAAGATGTGTTTAAAAACTCATTTCTGGAGGGGTTCACGAGTATGGACATTTCGGCCGGAAGGATCATGGCGACCTTTACGGTGACCTGTGTCCTAGCCTGCTACATTTTCCTGGTTTATCGGCTGATGACCCGGAAGTCCTTCTATTCCAAGGGGTTTAACGTAGCCCTGGCTGCGATGTCCGTGATTACGGCTGCGATTATCCTGGCGATGCAGTCGAACCTGGTTATCTCCCTTGGTATGGTCGGCGCCCTCTCTATCGTCCGTTTCCGTACGGCGATCAAGGATCCGATGGATCTGGTATTTCTGTTCTGGTCCATCAGCGTGGGCATCATCTGCGGCGCGGGCCTCTATGAGGTGGCGCTTCTGACCTGCCTGGTGGTGACGGTGCTGGTGCTGGTGCTTGAGAACCTTCCTGCTTCCCGGGCGCCGATGATGCTGGTGGTCAACCTTTCCGACGCGGGGCAGGAGTCCCAGGTGCTGGATGTCACAAAGAAATTCAGCCGCTTCTACAAGGTCCGCTCCCGCAATGTCTCGGGCGAAAGCATGGATATGATCGTGGAGGTGCGTGTGAAGGAAGAGAGCGCTTTTGTGAAGGAAGTCTCTGCCCTGGACGGCGTACAGTCAGCCTCTCTGATTTCCCATGACGGCGAAGTGACGTTCTAGGAGGCACTTTATGGGAACACTGGCCGGACTTTTGGGACGCGCCTGGCGTTTTACAAGGCGGTACGGAGCTTTGCGCCTTTACCGGAAGGTGAAGGAAAGAAGGGACAGGAATCTGGCGGAGAGAGGGTATGAGGCCTGGCTTTTTGGCCAGCTGCCGGGCGAAGAGGAGCTGAAAAAGCAAAGGGAGGAGAAAATTTCCTTCTCCCCGCTTATCAGCATCCTCGTGCCTGCGTATGAGACGCCGGAAGTTTTCCTGCGCCAGATGATAGATTCTGTGCTGGAGCAAAGCTATGGAAAGCTGGAGCTGTGCATCGCGGACGGAAGCCCCTCGGACAGGGTGCGCCGCACGGTGGAAGCGTATGCCCGGCGGGATTCCCGCGTGCGCTACCGGAAGCTTTCTGAAAATCTTGGGATTTCAGGCAATACGAACGCGGCCCTGGCGGAGGCGTCAGGGGATTATGTGGGCCTTCTGGATCATGACGATCTATTGCTTCCAGGGGCTCTTTTTGAGATCGTGCAGGCGCTGTGCAGGGACGGAAGGGAGCCTGCGGATGCGGCTTATACGGATGAGGATAAGCTGGATCCAGAGCGGGGCCGGCATTTCCAGCCGCATTTCAAGCCGGATTTTAATCCGGAATATTTAAGAAGCAATAATTATATCTGCCACTTTTTCCTGGTGAAGAGGGAGATTGCCCTGCAGGCCGGGGGGTTCCGGGAAGAGTTCGACGGGGCACAGGATCACGATTTTATCTTCCGCTGTACGGAGCTGGCCCGGGATGTCGTCCATGTCCCGAAGGTGCTGTATTCCTGGCGCTGCCATGCGGCTTCCACGGCGGCCAACCCGGAGAGCAAGCTCTATGCGTACGAGGCGGGAAAGCGTGCGGTGGCGGCGCATCTTTTGCGGACAGGTAGGCATGGAGAACTCCAGGATACGGAAAATTATGGTTTTTACAGGGTGAAATATCCGGGAAGCCCGCAATTCTTCAGAAAATCTTTTGAATTTTTTGATGGACAAACAGGCGTAAACGTTGTATATTATGATAAGGCGCGTAATAATTCTGTAATAATTTCCGGCGAGGAAGAGTATGTACTCTTTACTTCCATCCGGCATGCCAGGGTGAACGCTGGATTCTGGCCCGCGCTTTTTGCCTGCTGCAGGAGGCCGGAGACAGGCATGGCCTGTGCCCGGGTATACGGCAGGGACAGGCGGCTTTCCAGTGATATCCGTATGGCTGGAGTAAGGGATCCGTTTTCCGGCGGCATGAAAGGGCTGAAAGAAGGTTATTCCGGCTATTTCCACAGGGCGCTCCTGCAGCAGGAGCTGGAAAGCCCTACCGACTGCTTTCTCGTGCGCAGAGAGCTTTTGGACGGGAAAAGGTCGGTATCGGTGGAGGAGCTGTGCGCGCACCTGAAAGAAAAAGGCTATCCCATTTATTACGAGCCCTGGGCGGTGATGTATGAGAGCAGATAGCAGGGTATCCGTCGTGATACCAAACTATAATGGAAAAAAATTCATCGAAGCCTGCCTAAGCGCCCTGCTTTTGGACGCGCCGAAAGCAGAGATCCTGGTGGTGGACAATGGCTCCACAGATGGGAGCAGGGAGCTGGCGGAACAGAGGTTCCCGCAGATAAGGCTGATTGCCCTTGGCCAGAACTATGGTTTCCCACGGGCGGTGAATGAGGGGATCAAGGCTTCCAGCCGTCCTTATGTGATTCTTCTGAATAACGATACGGAAGTGCTTCCGGGATTTACGGACGCGCTTGCAGATGCGCTTGAGGCGGATCCCAGCGCGTTTTCAGCCCAGGCGAAGCTGATTTCCCTTTATAATCCGGAAAAAATTGACGACGCAGGTAATTTTTACTGTGCGCTTGGCTGGGCTTTCGCGAGAGGAAAGAACCGATCGGCGGCATACTATGAAAAGCCAGGTGCCATTTTTGCGGCCTGCGCGGGAGCGGCAGCCTACCGGAAAGAATTTTTCGGGAGGCTTGGCTGTTTTGACGAGGGGCATTTCGCGTACCTGGAGGACGTGGATGTGGGCTGGAGGGCCCGGGTCGCGGGATACAGGAATCTGTATGTTCCGGCGGCAAAGGTGCTTCACGCGGGAAGCGGCACAAGCGGTTCCCGTTATAATGAATTCAAAGTGAGCTTAAGCTCGCGTAATAATATATATCTGATTTGGAAAAATATGCCGTCCCTTCAGATTTTGCTGAATCTGCCGCTTCTGCTGGCGGGATTTGGCATCAAATTTCTTTTTTTTCTGAAAAAAGGGATGGGCGGGATCTATATCAAGGGCCTAAGAGAAGGCTTCCAGATGTGCCGGAAGGGCAGGAAGGTGGAGTTTCGGTGGAAGAACCTCCCTTCCTATGCCAGGATCCAGCTGGAATTGTGGATCAACATTGGAAAGAGATTTGGGTGAGAGAGATTGATTAAGGACAACCAGAAGCATTTTAACCGGCTGCATGTGGTGATAGATGCCATTATTATCGCGCTGGCTTATGTCCTGTCCTGGTCGGTGCAGTTTCAGCTGCTGAACCGGGAGTCCGGGTATGTATTCCGGCATTATATGACCATGCTGCCGTTTTTGATTCCCCTCTACCTGGTGCTGTACGCTGTTTTCGGCCTGTACACCACCAAGAGCGTGAGGAGAAAACGGGTAGAAGTCGAAAAGATCGTACAGGCCAACGCGGTCGGCATTGTGCTGTTTATGACAGCCATGTTCTTCTTCCGGCAGGATACGAATTTTACGACGAACTTTTCCCGTATGCTGCTGGCATGGTTTTTCCTGATCAATGTCACGCTGGAATGCCTGTTCCGCAATTTTATCCGCCTGTTCCTGCAGCATATCCGGGAAAAGGGTTTCAACCAGAAGCACATGATTCTGGTGGGCTACAGCAGGGCGGCGGAGGAATACATCGACCGCATCAAGGCCAATCCTGAATGGGGCTACGACATCATGGGCATCCTGGATGACAATGTCCAGACCGGCATGAAGTACCGCGGCGTGGAGGTCATCGGGCGGACCGAGGAGATCGCCCAGGCGCTGGAGACGGCGAGGCCGGACGAGATCGCGATTACCCTGGGCTTAAGCGAGTATTCCAAGCTGGAGCATATCGTAGCGGTCTGCGAGAAATCCGGCGTGCATACGAAATTTATTCCGGATTACAATAATATTATACCGACGCGGCCATACACGGAGGATCTGATGGGGCTTCCTGTGATCAATATCCGCCACGTGCCGCTTACGAATACCTTCAATGCTTTTGTGAAGCGCTCCGTGGATCTGGTAGGAAGCGTCTGTGCGATCATCTTGTTTTCCCCGGTGATGCTGGTCACGGCCATCGCCATCAAGCTGACTTCGCCTGGGCCGCTGATCTATACCCAGGAGCGGGTCGGCCTTCACAATAAGACCTTCCGGATGTACAAATTCCGCTCCATGGATGTGCAGTCTCCCAAGAAGGAGCGGGGAGCCTGGACGGTTCCAGGGGATCCGAGAGTCACGAAGGTAGGGAAAATCATACGGAAGACAAGCATTGACGAGCTTCCGCAGCTTTTTAACATCTTAAAAGGGGATATGAGTCTGGTGGGACCACGGCCGGAGCGACCGTTCTTTGTGGAAAAGTTCCGGGAAGAGATCCCGCGTTACATGATTAAACACCAGGTGCGTCCGGGCATGACCGGCTGGGCACAGATTAACGGGTACCGGGGAAATACGTCTATCCGCAAAAGGATAGAGTATGACCTTTACTATATTGAAAACTGGACGCTGGGGTTTGATATAAAAATCTTATTTCTGACAATTTTCAAGGGCTTTATCAACAAGAATGCCTATTAAATGTTGGGAAACAGAAAGGGTTATGTTATGGCAGCCAATACGAAAGGCAGAAATGCAGGAAAAAGGAACTCGGGAAACGGAAGACATAAGGAACACGGGACACACAAGGAGCGGGACGAATACAGCGGGTATAAGCTAAGCCGCCGGGAACAGAAGCGGATGAAAAAGGTAAAGCGCAGGAGAAAGCTGATCGCGATCCTGGCGGTGGAATTCCTTCTGATCCTGGTGCTGGGCGTGGGAGTGTTTGCCTTAAGCAAGCTGGATAAGTTCCAGGATCTGGATGTCAATCCGGACGACATCAGCATGAATGAGGACATCGACGAGGATACCGTCGAGCTTCTGAAAGGATATACGAATATCGCCCTGTTCGGCCTTGGCTCCAGGACTCCGGGAAGCCTGGGCAAGGGGGAACTGAGCGATACGATCATCATCGCCAGTATCAACAACGAGACGAAGGAAGTGCGGCTGATGTCCATCTACCGCGATACCTACCTCAACCGGGCGGACGACACCTACGGAAAATGCAACGCGGCCTATTCCAAGGGAGGCCCCAAGCAGGCCATGGAGATGCTCAATACCAACCTGGATTTGAACATCAAGTATTATGTGAGCATTGATTTTACCGCCCTGATTAAGACGGTCGATCTGCTGGGAGGCGTGGAGATAGACGTCAAACCGGAGGAGGTCGATGCCATCAACGGCTACATGTATGAGACGACGGCGATTGCGGAGAAGGCGGAGGATGATTCCATCAATCCTTACAACAGCTTCATCGAGGAGCCAGGGCTTCAGACGCTCCATGGCGTGCAGGCGACGGCTTACTGCCGGATCCGTAAGGTCGGAAACAATGATTATGAGAGAACCGAGCGTCAGCGCCGGGTGATCGAGCAGATCGTGGACAAGGCGAAGACAGCGGGCCTGGGAAAGATCAATGAGATGATCGACGAGGTATTTCCTCTGGTGGCCACAAACATCCCGAAGACGACCATGATTAACATGGCGCTCAGCATGATGTCCTACGAGCTGGGAGAGTCAAGCGGTTTCCCAAGCGCCCGCGGGGACGCTACGATGGACGGCCAGATGGTGGTGGTACCGGCAGATCTGGTGACGAACGTGACGGAGCTTCACCGCTTCCTCTTTGACGAGGAGGATTACTATCCGTCGCCGACCGTACTTGAGATTAATGATAAGATTATAGCAGATACGGGAATATCGGGAAGTACAGAATAGGGCTGGATAAAAATGGACGGGGTAGGTATGCGCCTCGTCCATTTTTCTGGAATGGAGAAGAAGATGAAGATTGATGTGATTATCCCGGTACACGGCCCGGGAGAGG
>CALWBB010000009.1 GCA_944375885.1 uncultured Merdimonas sp. | reverse complement strand
GTTCTTGAGGAAGAAGAGTATCAGGAAAATTATCAGGCAGGCATGCTGCTGAAAAATCAGATTCCTGGATTTCTGGAGTGCCGGATGAGCCGGTATGACAGGGAAGCACATTTTTATTATGAGATTACGTCACGGCAGAGCCTGCGGCTTGTGCTGGAACGGAAAAGGCTGAATCTTTGGGAGCTTCAAAAGCTGTTGAAGGGCATGTACCAGGCGGTATTATCCTGCGAGGAATACCTTCTGGATGTAGACAGGCTGCTTCTTGATCCGGATTATATTTATCTTGACCCTGACGAATGGACTACGTATTTCTGCTTTTTTCCCTGTGAAGCTTCCGATGCCCGGAAAAATCCCGGAAGCAGTCTTTTGGAATTGGCGGAATACCTTTTAGATCGCCTGGATCGCCAGGATTCCGGAGCCGTCACTTTAGGATATGAGTTTTACCGGATTGCGGGGGAGGAGAATCCGTCTCTGGGAAAGCTTCTGGAAAGCTGGCAGGAGACAGAAGAGAAAGACGGCGCGGCGGATGCAGCTTATGCAGGAGAACCGCAGACACTGGCGCCCCCGGATAAGAAAATCATCCATTATGACGGCAGGGGCCAGGCGTGCCTGGAGGAAGACTGCATCCGGGAACGCGAGCCGCAGCGGAATTTTGACGCGGCTTCTCCGGAATGGACGGAAGGTAAAGATGGAGGCACCTCGTTTCTCTCGAAAATCCGGGAGCCGGGGCTGTTTCTCAGAAGCGAGAGCGCGTCCTGCCCGGATCTGCGCGTCACCAAGGACAGCTTTCTCATCGGGAAAAAGAAGGACGCGGTGGACGGCTGGCTGAAGATCCGGGGAATCTCCCGCATACACAGCCGGATATCCCGGGAGGAGGACTGCTATTATCTGACAGATCTCAACTCCACGAACGGAACCTACCTGAACGGCGGCCGGCTGGAGGTCAATGAGAAGGCAAGGCTGCGGCCAGGGGACACGGTCGGGTTCGCGGATGTAAGGTATATTGTGGAGGGCTGATATCAGAATCTGGATGGCGGTTTGAAGGCAGGAAAAGCGGTACTGGATTTTTGGGGAGTGGTTCTGTATAATGGGAGATGAATAAAAGGAACGGAAAAGAGAGAACACCTATGATATTTGACAGCCATGCACATTATGATGATGAGGCCTTTGACACGGATCGGGAAGAACTTCTCGCGCAGTGTCAGGCCCAGGGAATCGAATATATTGTAAATGTCAGCGCCAGCCTGGCCTCGGTGAAAACCACGCTGGAGCTGGCCAGGAAGCATCCCTTTATTTACGCGGCGGTGGGAGTCCATCCGGACGAGGTGGGAGAATTAAATGAAGAAAATTTTGCCTGGTTAAAGGAGCAGTGCCAGGATCCGAAGGTAGTGGCGGTGGGTGAAACCGGCCTTGATTATTACTGGGATAAGGAAAACCACGAGGTTCAGAAATACTGGTTCCGAAGGCAGCTTGAGCTTGCAGAGGAACTGGAGCTTCCGATTATCGTCCACAGCCGGGAGGCCTGCGCGGACACGCTGGAGGAGATAAAGAGGGCGCATACAGAAAGACTGCGGGGCGTCATCCACTGCTTTTCCTATTCGCCGGAGACGGCCCGGGAATATCTTTCCATGGGATATTATATCGGGATCGGCGGCGTGGCCACCTTTAAGAACGCGAAGAAGCTAAAGGAGGTGGTGAAAATGCTGCCTCTAGAGAGGATGCTTTTGGAGACGGACTGCCCATACCTGGCTCCGGTTCCATACCGTGGGAAACGCAATTCCTCTTTGAATCTTCCTTATGTGGCGCAGGCTGTTGCGGAGCTTAAGGGAGTGGAAGCAGAGGAGGTCATCCGTATTACGAACGAGAACGCCAGGAAGCTTTATTTTCGGGGGAGAGACTTATGACAAGACCGGTACCGACACTGGGAAATCCGAAGAATACCATTGAAATTTTGAATAAATATAAATTTGTCTTTCAGAAAAGATATGGACAGAATTTTCTGATTGACGAGCATGTGCTGGGGAAGATTATCCGTTCTGCAGGGATCACGGAAGAGGATTTTGTAATAGAGATAGGGCCAGGCATCGGGACGCTGACGCAGTATCTGGCGGCTTCTGCCCGCGAGGTGGCGGCGATCGAGATAGACGATGCGCTGATTCCGATCCTGGAGGATACCTTAAGCGGATATGACAATGTGGCGGTCATTCATGACGATGTGCTGAAGGTGGATCTGACCAGGCTGGCAGAGGAAAAGAATGGGGGAAGGCCGGTAAAGGTAGTGGCGAATCTTCCATACTATATTACCACGCCGATTATCATGGGGCTTTTTGAAAACCATGTTCCGCTGGACAGTATTACCATTATGGTGCAGAAGGAGGTGGCGGACCGGATGAAGACGGGGCCGGGATCCAAGGATTACGGAGCGCTGTCTTTGGCTGTACAGTATTATGCCCGGCCTGAGCTGGTGGCAAATGTGCCGCCGAACTGCTTTATGCCCCGTCCGCGGGTGGGCTCCGCGGTGATCCGCCTGACGCGCCATGAGAAGCCGCCGGTGGAAGTGCAGGATGAGAAGCTGATGTTTGGAATTATCCGGGCTTCCTTCAACCAGAGAAGGAAGACGCTGGTGAACGGCCTGGGAAACGCCCCGGAGCTTCAGCTCCCAAAAGAGAAGACGGCGGCCGTCCTGGAGGAGATGGGACTGAGTCCGAGCGTGCGCGGGGAGGCCCTTGATCTCGCGGGCTTTGCCGAGCTGAGCAACAGGCTGAAAAAGATTCTGGAATGAAGCGGACAGGTCAGGCATAGAATATCTTAGCAAACAGGAGAAAGGGAGGGATTCTTTGTCTGACTATAAACGGTTTGTCTCCTACATTTACGGATACGATCAGGGAGAAAAGGGAGAAAATACAGGATTTGTGAAGGTGAATGCCCGGGGCGGCGAATGCAGGATCTGGGTGCATGTCAAAGGCTTTTACAGCCAGAGGCAGAAGCCGTACCGGGTCTATGTCTTCAAGCAGAAGAGGGAACGGCTGGAAGGGCAGTATCTGGGCGAGCTGGAAAGCCGCAACGGAGCGCTGGAGTGGAACGGCGTCACGCAGACAGACAGCCTGATGGGCGGCTTCGGCCTGGATGAGAGCCGGGGAATCTATATAGAAGGGGAAAACCGGGTCTTTGCCGCGGAGTGGGACGACTATCCGGTGGATGTGGACAGGTTCCGGCCCCTGGAGAGGTCTGCCAGGCAGGAAGAGGCGGAAAATGGTGTGGAGAAATTTTTTCCAGCGCCTTCTGACAGTCTGCCTCCGGAAAAAGAGGTTTCTGAAGAAAAAGAAGTTCCTGTAGAGAGCGAAATGCAGGCGGCATGGGAGAGACCGGAGGCTCCCAAAGAGCGGATAGAGCCGGAGGATCCCCGCAGGAAGCAGTGGGAGTATCTGGTTTCGCATTTCCCGGCTGCCCGGTATGAGGATGGGGGCGGCAGTCTTCTGTCAGGAATCCGTCTGGGCAGCAGGGAGCTGTCGCGGATTCCCAGGGACAAATGGGGACTGGGGAATAACAGCTTCCTGCTTCACGGCTTTTACCAGCACCACCATCTTCTGCTGCTGCGCAAGGAAGAGGAGGACCGGGTGAATTATTACATAGGAGTGCCGGGCATCTATAATGAAAAGGAACAGATGCTGGCTTCCATGTTCGGCTTTGAAGAATTTAAGGTGATGAAGGCGCCAGAGAGGAATGGAAACCCGGGAGGCGGGAGCCTGGGGTACTGGTGCAGGCTGCTAAAGTAAAAGGCGTCCGGGACAGAAAAGCGGAAAACGAAAGAAAAGGAAGGACAGGAATGGCAGAACGGGCAGAAGTGGCTTTGGCCGAAAAAGCCGCGGATGAAAAATATATGAGAGAGGCGATGCGTCAGGCGAGAAAGGCCTGGGCGCTGATGGAGGTGCCCATCGGCTGCGTGATCGTGCAGAATGGAAAGATCATCGCAAGAGGCTATAACCGCAGAAATACGGACAAGAATACCCTTTCCCATGCGGAGCTGAACGCGATCCGCAAAGCCAGCAAAAAGACAGGGGACTGGCGGCTGGAGGACTGTACCATGTACATTACTCTGGAGCCCTGCCAGATGTGTGCCGGAGCCATCGTACAGGCCCGGATGGGACGGGTCGTGATCGGAGCCATGAATCCGAAAGCAGGCTGCGCAGGATCGATCCTGAATCTTCTGGAGATGCCGGAATTCAACCATCAGGTACAGGTGGAGCGAGGCGTCCTGGGGGAGGAATGCAGCCAGATGCTGACAGAATTTTTTAAGGAACTCCGAAGCCGGAAAAGCGAAAGCCGTTGACAAACAACGGGAATAAAGGTATACTATCGAAGACAGTCCGGAAGGGACGGTCAGAATTTCATACAAATCTGTCATAAAATTTCCGCGCAGCCGGGGAATTAGCGGTGCCCTGTACCTGCAATCCGCTACAGCAGGGGTGATATTCTGCCTCGGATTTTATGAACAGCGTGCAGCCCTCTGTAAGCAGCACTGACGCCTGGGTCTTGCGCAACGGGAATCTGTGAACCGGGTCAGGTCAGGAATGAAGCAGCCCTAAGCGGAACCTTCCGTGTGCCGCGAGGCAGCCTGGGCCGAGCCGGCTGCAGAGGTAACGGCGCTGTTCAGGGTTCAAAGCAGAATGCGCGGATTTAAAAATAAAAGCAGAAAAGCCATAAAAATGAAATGAGAAACGAGAGCTGACGGCAGGCAGATGAGAAGGCGTATCCCGCAGGGAAGGAAGAAAGGTCCTTTCCTCTGAGTGATACGCCTGATTTTTGTTTTGAGGTTACCCTCAATTGAACACGCCTCTTGAGGGAGGAAGGACCTCCAGATATCTTCCGTTCACGGCCGGCACGTAATAAAGGCCGTAGGTTTTCATCCCATTTTCTTTTTCCTCCTCCGGAAGCTCCACATAGAACTGGTAGTAGGGCAGGAAATAAGTCTCATAATCGCTGGTTTCGTAGACAAGCTCTGTCTTTTTGACCAGCTCCATGTCTGTGACATCGTAGGGAACCGAGGTGATATAGCTTCCGTTTTCCAGCAGATCCAGGGCTTCCTTTGGCGTGATGATAGGATAGTCTCCCATTTTTTCCGACAGATCCGTCCGGAAAATGCGCAGAATCATCAGTCCGCCGGCGCCGTCGCTGGAAAATTGGACGGGATAAAAGTTGTAATTGATGATGTCTTCGGTCAGATTCTCACCGGTTTCAAAAAATTCCAGATTATAGGACTGACGAAGGTAAATATCGTAGTCTCCGCCGTTGATGTTCAGCCGGGGATCTTCCATGGCAATCAGGTCTTTGTAAGTGTCGAGCAGATAACCGGCGGTCTGCTCCAGCTCTTCATAAGTAGAGTAGTATGTAAAGTGATAAGGCTCAGGCAGGGATACCGCCGGTTCGAAATCAATCTGGATTTCCATAGAGGACCATACGGTAATGACGATTCCATCCTCGCCGCCCTTCAGATAGTTGGACCATCCGGACTCCTTCGTAACCCGGAGATTTTCTGTATCCATTCCAAGCTTTCCTGCCGTTTCCAGAAAAAGGGCTTCCATCTGCTCCCAGTCCACGTCTATGGGGTAATAGTTTTCCTCGTAACGCAGGTGATTGCGGTAAACGGGAAGGGTGGAAAGCGCGGCGTCTTCCGTCCAGGGATTCGCGTTCGTCAGTTCGGAGACATCGAAGGCCATAAGGCCTGCAAATCCCATATCGTCTCCTCCAATATCAGAGACAGTCAGCTTCGGGAGTTCGGGGAGCTCAGCATCAGGAGTGGGATCCGCGAATTCCGGCAGACTGGTATCGGGCGGTGCCTCAGAAGCTTCGGGAAGCTCTGCGTCAGGCGCTGGAGCAGGATCGGGCGCTTCCTGGGAAGAGTCCGGGGACGGAGCGGGAGCTGGCCGGGTGATGGGCCAGACGATGGAAAGAGTCCAGAGGGCGGCCAGCAGGCAGGCCGCGGCCGCGCTCCATTTCATCCAGCGGCGTTTCCGGTCCGCAGTACAGGGAGCGCAGCGGAGCCGGCCGGTTTCCGCCAGGATTTCGTCGTCGAGAAAATTCAGGGCATCCAGAATGGTTTCCGGTTTCATAACAGAAATCCCTCCTTTTCCAGATATGCTTTCAGGCCCTTCCGGGTCCTGTGCAGCAGGCTTTTGACCTTGGACTCGCTGATTCCGTAATAGGCGGCGGTCTCCCGGATGGAATCCAGATAAAAATACCGCCCGACAAAGATATTCCGGGCTTCCGGAGCGAGACTGCGCAGATAGGCTCCGATGGCCTCCGCCAGCAGACGGAGGGCTGCCTGATCCTCGGCAGAGTCCTGTCCGGAAACGCATTCCTCCAGTTCGGCCAGAACGGGAGCGTACCCGGAAGCCGCCCGTTTCTGCCGGGTATGCCAGCGCAGGCGGTCAATGGACAGCTCCCGGGTGATTTTTCCGAGAAAGGCCGCCAGAAGATCCGGACGGTGGGGCGGCATGGAGTTCCAGGCCTTCAGATAGGTGTCGTTTACGCTTTCTTCACTGTCCTGGCTGTCGGCCAGGATATTGTAGGCGATTTTAAAAAGATAAGCGCCGTATTTTTGGCTCGTGGCGTGGATGGCAGATTCATCCCGCAGCCAGTACAGCTCGATGATTTTACTGTCTTCCATCATATAATTTTCCCTCCTCTACCCTATAAGCCGACAAAATAAGGCGCAGGTTGCATAAAAAGCCGCATAAAAAATAAAATCCTATAAAAAATTATACAGGCTGACATAGAATAGCACAAATAAAAATTTCCTCTTGCAAAATACCCATAGGGGGTATATAATAAGCGCATAAGAAAGATACCCCCGGGGTGTATCGACAGCTCAAGAGCTCGAACGGCCGCAGAAGGGGATCTGAAAAGAAAAAAGAGGTGACAGGGATGGAAGAACAGAAGAGCTGCTGCTTTGTTCATGAAAAGAAGGAGCGCACAGAGAAGGAATCGAAGGATCTTATTAACCGACTGAGCCGTATCGAGGGTCAGGTGCGGGGCATCCGGAAAATGGTGGAGAGCGGCAGCTACTGTCCCGACATCCTGGTTCAGGTGTCGGCGGTCAATGCGGCGCTGAACAGCTTTAACAAGGTTCTGCTGGCCAACCATATCCGGACCTGCGTGGCAGAGGATATCCGGGAGGGAAAGGACGAGACCATCGACGAGCTGGTGACGGTGCTGCAGAAGCTGATGCGATAGAGGAGGAAAGGTTATGGAACAATACAATGTGACAGGTATGAGCTGCGCGGCCTGCAGCGCGAGAGTGGAAAAGGCCGTGTCGAAGGTGCCGGGTGTGACCTCCTGCTCCGTAAGTCTTCTTACGAATTCCATGGGCGTGGAGGGCACGGCGGACGAGGCGTCCGTCATCGCCGCTGTGGAGGCGGCGGGCTACGGCGCCTCGGTGAAGGGAGCGGCAGGCACCGCCTCCGGCGCGGGTTCCCGGGCCGGGGGAGCGGCCGCTGCCGCGGACGATGATTTTCTGAAGGATACGGAGACGCCGAAGATTCGGCGAAGGCTGATTGCCTCGCTCTGCTTCCTGGTTCCGCTGATGTATCTGTCTATGGGACACATGATGTGGAACTGGCCGCTTCCGGCGGCGCTGGCAGAAAATCACGTGGCGGTAGGGATTGCCCAGCTTCTGCTGACAGGAATCGTCATGGTGATCAACCAGAAGTTTTTTATCAGCGGATTTAAAGGCCTGATCCACGGAGCGCCCAACATGGATACGCTGGTGGCCATTGGATCGGCGGCGTCCTTTGGCTACAGCCTGTACGCCCTGTTTGCCATGACGGCGGCTCAGATGAACGGCGACCTGGAGGGTGTCATGTCCTACATGCATGAGTTTTACTTCGAGTCGGCGGCCATGATCCTGACGCTGATCACGGTGGGAAAGATGCTGGAGGCCCATTCCAAGGGCAAGACTACAGACGCTCTTAAGGGCCTGATGAAGCTGGCGCCCAAGACGGCGGTGATCGTCCGGGACGGCGCGGAGGTGGAGGTATCCATCGATCAGGTGCGAAAAGGCGATATTTTCGTGGTGCGACCCGGTGAGAATATTCCGGTGGACGGCATCGTGCTGGAGGGCATGAGCGCCGTCAATGAATCGGCTCTGACAGGAGAGAGCATTCCCGTGGATAAGAAACCGGGCGACGCCGTGTCGGCGGCGACCCTGAACCATTCCGGCTTTATCCGCTGCGAGGCCACGAGGGTCGGCGAGGATACCACCCTTTCCCAGATTATCCAGATGGTCAGCGATGCGGCGGCCACCAAAGCCCCCATCGCGAAGATCGCGGACCGGGTGTCCGGCGTGTTTGTCCCGGCGGTCATCGGCATCGCCATCGTGACCCTGATCGTGTGGCTGCTGGCCGGAGAGACCATCGGCTTTGCCCTGGCGCGGGCCATTTCCGTGCTGGTTATCAGCTGCCCCTGCGCCCTGGGCCTGGCGACGCCTGTGGCGATCATGGTAGGAAACGGCATGGGCGCGAAGAACGGCATCATGTTCAAGACGGCGGTTTCCCTGGAGGAGACGGGGAAAATGCAGATCGTCGCCCTGGATAAGACGGGAACCATCACCAGCGGCGAGCCGAAGACCACGGATATCCTTCCGGCGGAAGGCATCAGCGAAGAAGAGCTTCTGGCCCTGGCCTACGCCCTGGAGAAAAAGAGCGAGCATCCGCTGGCGGGAGCCATCCTGGAGACGGGACGGGAGCGCGGCGTGAAGGATGAACTGGAAGTCGTCGATTTCCAGGCAGTTCCGGGCGGCGGCCTGACCGGAGAACTGGAGGGCATCCGTCTGACCGGCGGCAATCTGAAATACATCAGCCAGACCGCAGAGGTGACAGAAGCTGTGCGCCGCCAGGCGGAAGCGCTGGCAGAGGAAGGCAAGACCCCGCTCTTCTTCGCGAAAGATGGAAAACTTCTGGGCATTATCGCCGTGGCGGATGTCATCAAGGAAGACAGCCCGCAGGCAGTGCGCGAGCTCCAGAACATGGGCATCCACGTAGTGATGCTCACCGGCGACAACGAGAGAACCGCCAGAGCCATCGGCCGTCAGGCAGGCGTGGACGAGGTCATCGCCGGCGTGCTTCCGGAAGGAAAGGAAAGCGTCATCCGGGCCCTGAAAGAAAAGGGTAAGGTAGCCATGGTGGGCGACGGCATCAACGACGCTCCTGCTCTGACGAGAGCCGACATGGGAATCGCCATCGGAGCGGGAACCGATATCGCCATCGACGCGGCGGATGTGGTGCTGATGAAAAGCCGCTTAAGCGACGTTCCCGCAGCCATCCGCTTAAGCCGGGCGACCCTGCGGAACATCCACGAAAATCTCTTCTGGGCATTCTTTTACAATGTGATCGGAATCCCGCTGGCGGCGGGCGTCTGGATCCCGGTATTCGGCTGGCAGCTGAACCCCATGTTCGGCGCGGCGGCCATGAGCCTGTCCAGCTTCTGTGTGGTAACGAACGCCCTGCGCCTGAACTGGTTTAAGGTGCACGACGCGAGTAAAGATAAAAAAATCAAACAAAAATCAGAAAAGAAGGAGAAGACAGCTATGCAGAAAACAATGAAAATTGAAGGAATGATGTGCGGACATTGCGAGGCGAGAGTAAAGAAGGTCCTGGAGGCCCTTCCCCAGGTAGACGAGGCAGTGGTAAGCCACGAGCAGGGAACGGCGGTAGTGACCCTGAACGCCGAGACAGCTGACGAGGTGCTCAAGAAGGCTGTGGAGGACCAGGACTACAAGGTAACCGGCATCGAGTAAGAGTAAGACAGAAAATATGGAAAATGCAGAAGCGGCGGGATTCCCGGAAACGGGCCCGCCGCTTTGTGATATCATTTCTGCCGTTGGCACGTTTCCAGAATTATGATATGATAAAAACAACGGAAAGCTACGGCTCCATGTATCCGGAAAAAGTGCTGCTGCCAGTCTGACAATAGAAACAGTTCAGACAGAAAAGAGGATTTTATGGCAAAAATGACAGTATACCACGGCGGTTATATGCCGATCGAACATCCGCAAATCCGTATTGGAAGAAATACAAAAGATTTTGGCCCAGGATTTTACTGCACAATTATAAAAGAACAGGCGGAGCGGTGGGCGAAGCGGTACGACAGAAAAATAGTATCTGTTTATGAAGTGCGGCTGAATTCGGGGCTGAAGATAAAAGAGTTTAAAGAGATGACAGATGAGTGGCTGGATTTTATCATTGCCTGCCGCAGTGGAAAGCCGCATACCTATGATATTGTGATCGGAGCAATGGCAAATGATCAGATTTATAATTATATCGCTGATTATATAGACGGAGCCATTACGAGAGAGCAGTTCTGGGTGCTGGCAAAATTTAAATATCCGACGCACCAGATCAATTTTTGCACAGAGGAAGCGTTGAAATGCCTGGAATACCGGGGTTTTGAAGAGGTGAAGCAATGAAGGAGAATTGTGGAAGAGAAAATCCCAAAGACAACGACCTGTTTTTTACATGCAGTCTGATTGATTATATTGCAAGAAAGACAAAGAATACCCGAAAAGACGTAGTAAACGCCCTTGGAAAGGAACGCCTGGAAAAAATTTATGAGCTGGCGGACGTCTACCACAGCGACAATATCGACCGCGTCAGTGATGACTTTATCCAGGAAGCGTCCATCGGAAATGGCAGCTTTGACAACGTAAAGGACTGCAGATATGCGATCCCCTCTCACTGGGATATTGGAAAGGTCTATAAGAGGCTGGTTAAAGGGGCGGCCGAAGAAGAGAGAACAGGAATCATAGACGCTCTGCTGAAGGTTTACAATTCCTTTATCAGCGACAAGATAGACGATTACAACAGCAGCATGTATTATGAAAATCCCTCCTATTTATTGGAGTGCTATTTGGAAAACAAGGTGCTTTGACGTAAAGTCAGAGCCGGGAGACTGGAGACAGGGAGGACGCTTATGAAATTCGACAAGAGCAGATTAAAATGGACCAGGGAGCCAGCGGACTGCGTCGTGTCCGCCGGAAAAATTGAAATCACGACGAAGCCCCATACGGATTTGTGGCAGAGAACCTACTATCATTTCAGAAATGACAACGCGCCCGTCCTGCAGATGGAGACGGAGGAAGCATATTTTTCCTTTACGGTGAAGACGGAATTTGAAAGCAGGCACAGATTTGACCAGTGCGGAATCGTGATGTACCTGGACAGCGAAAACTGGCTGAAGGCGTCGATCGAATACGAAAATGAAAGCTTCCAGCATCTCGGAAGCGTCGTCACGAACCAGGGATATTCGGATTGGGCGACGACAGAAATCAGCGCTTCCGTGAAATCCATGTGGTACAGGCTGAGCCGCCGGGAGGACGACTACTGCATAGAGTGCTCGGAGGACGGCGCCGTCTTTAAGCAGATGCGGATCTGCCACATGTGGAAGGGCGGCGGAAGGATTTCCTTTGGCATCTACGCCTGCAGCCCCGAAGAATCTTCCTTCAAGGCGGTATTTACCAATATGGAGCTGACGGAATGCAGATGGGCGGCCCACGACGGGCAGCAGCCGGACTGAGAGAAAAAGCTGGCTGCAGAGATTGCAAAGTGGTGCCTGAGCTGATTCTTTATCAGCTAGGGAATCGACGAGAGGATAAGGAGGAAAGGATGGTTATGGACGCAGATACGCTTTTGTTTTTTGAACAGCAGCCAGCGGCGCTGCCGCTATATGAAGCTTTTTATGACGCCGTATTAAAACGGCATCCCGACGCCAGAATAAAAATTCAGAAGACGCAGATATCCTTTTCAAACCGCTATATTTTTGCCTGCGTTTCGTTCCTGCGCGTGAAGAAAAAGAAGGAGCTTCCGGATCCGTATCTGGTGATTACGCTGGGGCTGCCGTATTCGCTGGAGTCGCCCCGCGTGGCAGTCAAGACGGAGCCCTATCCCGGGCGGTGGACGACCCATATCGTTATCGGAAGCGAAGAAGAGGTGGATGAGGAGCTGCTTGGCTGGACGGAGGAAGCATACTGCTTCGCGGGGAGAAAATAAATTCAAAAAATAAGTTCAAAAATAGAAAAATAAAATAGCTGGGCAGACAGAGGTGCGGACATATGAAAAAGAAAATAAGCGCAGCGCTGCCTTTTCTCATAATGCCAATACTTATACCTGTCTACAGAATTTTAGACAGTCTCATTCTGGTAAATATATTTGGATGCGGCTGCGTGCCTTCCACACAGACCAATACGCTGAACATTCCTTTTAATGCTAATGACCTGAGAATGGCAGTGTTTTTGGTTATGACAATCGGCCTGTTTATCTGGAGTCTTGCTGCTTCTAAAGCATTTCAGAAAAAGGCAGCGAAGCTTTTGTATGGTTTCTCGGTTTTGTTCTGGAATGTAACATTAACTGTGTGGGCTGTAAAAACATTTATGTGGGAGTAAGAAATAAGAGGGCTGAAAATTCTTTGCAGGAAGACGCCCCATATCCCCTGGAGGAAAAATAAAATTATGGCGAAAGAAATTCAACCGAAGGACACGACAAGGGCTGCGGCCTATGAACTCTGGATGAAGGCGCCGAATCCAATGGTAACCTTTTTCAAGACCCTGGATGTGACAAATCTAATGAAAGTCAGCAGAAGAAAGCGCATGAAATTTCATATGCTCATGGATTACTGCATTGGCAGGGCCGCCGCAGGCATCAGGGAATTTTATACGCTTCCGGTCGGGGAAAAGCTTATGCAGTACGATACGCTCGCGGTCAATACGATTGTGAAAAATAAAGACGGTGAGGTCAGCTCCTGCGATATTCTGTTTGTGGATGATCTGGACGAATATAACAGGCAGTATTTAAAATACACTTCCCGGACAGCCAGAACCTGCCGGGATCGGGATCTGTCGGAGAACAGCATGGTCATAGGCACGTCGGCGATTATCAATACAGAGATTGACGGAGCCGTCGGGATGAACAGCGGCATTTTCAATAATCCCTTTATCATCTGGGGCAGATACAAAAAGAAATGGTTCCGGTATTATCTGACGATTTCCTTCCAGTTCCATCACACGCAGATGGACGGCGCCCATGCGGGCAGATTCCTGGAGAATCTGCAGAGGGAAGTGAACGGTTTAAAATAGACAGAACCTTATTTCTTGTGTGGGCAAAGACTAGCTAGGGGGTGTAAGCATGTTTTTTTATAATGAAGATGCGGAAATAAATTCAGATAGGTTGAATGTTTTGTACGATCTTATAAATAATTGGGAAGATGAAGTTGTCGAGTTTAAAGAAGCGGAAAATGATTATGATAAAGATAAAATAGGAAAATATTTTTCTGCGATCAGTAATGAGGCAAATTTAAAAGGGGTTCAATTTGGATGGCTGATATTTGGTGTCAAAAATAAAACAAGAGAAATTGTCGGAAGTAATTATCGAAGCACCAAGGGGCTGGCGGCATTAAAGCAGGAAATATCAACCGGAACTACAGGCGGGATTTCCTTTATTGATATCATAGAAATTTTTCCAATAGTTGGAGGGGAACGGAAACGAGTGATTATGTTTCAAATTCCAGCAGCAGCAACGGCGATTCCGACAGGATGGCATAATCATTTTTACGGAAGAAACGGAGAATCCCTGGGAGCTCTTTCTGTGGAAGAGTTGGATCGAATACGCGGACAGGAAAAAAAGGATTGGTCAAAGCAGCTGATAGAAAACGCAGCGATAGAGTATTTGGATAAGAAAGCGCTGAAATTAGCCAGAGAAAAATATAAAGAAAAAATGAACCGTCCATATATTTCCGAAGAGATAAACGGGATGACGGATGAAGAATTTTTGACAAAATTAAAATTAATGAGAGACGGGAAGCTTACCAATGCAGCAATGCTTTTATTGGGAAAAGAAGATTTTGATTACTTTTTTGCTTCTGCTCCGGAGGCTTCCTGGAGAGTATATAATTCTAAAAATGATATTCAGGATTACGAAATATTTAAAATACCGTTTATTACATTGAGTGACAGAATTTTTGCGAAAATACGAAATTTAACATATCGATATATGCCGGATCAGCTCACGCTATTCCCAACAGAAACAAAACAATATGATATGTGGCTGTTGAGGGAGCTTATGAATAATTGTATTGCCCATTCGGAGTATACCATCGGAGGAAGAATTTATTTAAATGAGTTTGAAGATCATATTATTTTAACAAATCCGGGAACATTTTTGCCTGGGAGCATAGAACCTGTACTGAAAGCAAGTTATAATCCGCCTTTTTACAGAAATCAGCTTTTAGCAGAAGCAATGGTAAAATTAAACATGATTGATACCCAGGCAATGGGAATTCGAAGGGTCTTTCGAATTCAGCAGGAAAAATATTTTCCGCTTCCGGATTATAAATTGGATATTAAAAATCAGGTGGGAGTTGTAGTGTATGGGAAAGTATTAGATGAAAATTATACGCAGGTTCTGTTTAGGAACCCGGATTTTGACTTATCAACCGTTTATTTAATTGATCGTGTACAAAAGCACGAGACTATCTCGAAGGAAGCAGTTAAATATTTGAGAAAGTTAGGAGTAATCGAAGGAAAACTCCCTAATATTTATATCACAGCTGCCCTTGCCTCCAATACGGAAGAAAAGGCACGATATGTAAAAAATAAGGGGTTTGACGATGAGGCTTATAAAAAGTGGATTATTAGTTACTTAAAACAGTATAAAAAGGGAAAAAAGAAAGACTTTCTGGTTTTACTCCAGGATAAATTGCCTGATACCATGGATGATAAGCAAAAATTATATAAAGTGCAGAATTTACTGCAGTCTTTAAGAAAAGAGAACATACTCGTTTTGGATTCTGATAATTTTAGAACGGCTAATTGGGTACTGAAAGAATCTAATTAAATATAAAAGAAACCAGAAGATTTAATTAGATTTTTATTAGATTCTAATTGAGAGAGTCCAGTAAACTGGGGATCTGAAATCTAATAAGAAAATTAGGTAAAAATAGAAATGGAATAATTTAGTATGAAACTGCTCTTAACAGCCATCAACGCAAAATACATCCACTCCAACCTGGCGGTGTACAGCCTGCGGACCTCCGCCCTCGCTGCCCCGGCTTTCCCCCTGCCCGTCGAGATTGCCCTGGCGGAATTCACCATCAACCACCGCACGGAGGACATCCTGCGGGAAATCTATCTGCGAAAGCCGGATGTCCTGTTATTTTCCTGCTATATCTGGAATATCGTATATGTAAGGGAACTGGCGGAGAACTGCCGGAAAATTATGCCGGAGGTTCCCATCTGGCTGGGCGGCCCAGAGGTTTCTTACGACGCGGAAGCCTTTCTGCGGGAAAATCCGGCGGTGGACGGGATTCTCTGCGGGGAAGGCGAGGAGACCTTTTGCAGGCTGGCGGAGTATTACGGGCAGCTGGCGGAATATAGCGGGCAGTATGGGAGAGACGCTGGAAGGTACGGAAGGCACGATTGCCAGCGCTCTGGACAGCGCCCCGGACAGGGACAGGCAGGCGCGGCCCGCCTTAAGGAAATCCCAGGGCTTGTGTACCGGGAACCTGACCGGAGCCGGGAAGAGCCGGGGCAGCCGGAAAGAGAAGGAAGCATTCAGGTGAATCCGCCTGCCCCGCTTCCGGACCTGGACGCCCTTCCGTTTCCGTACTCAGATCTGGCGGACTTTGAAAACCGCATTATCTACTATGAGTCCAGCCGGGGCTGCCCCTTCTCCTGCAGCTACTGCCTTTCCTCTATCGAAAAGAGCGTCCGCTTCCGAAAGCCGGAGACGGTCTGCCGGGAGCTTCAGTTTTTCCTGGACCGACGGGTGCCCCAGGTGAAATTTGTGGATCGGACCTTCAACTGCCGCAAAAGCCATGCCATGGCGATTTGGACTTATATCCTGGAGCATGACAATGGGATTACGAACTTCCATTTTGAGATCGAGGCGGAGCTTCTCTGCGAGGAAGAGCTGGAGCTTCTCTCCCGCATGCGCCCGGGGCTGGTACAGCTGGAGATCGGTGTCCAGTCCGCGAATCCGAAGACCCTGGCCGCGGTGCGCCGGAGGACGGACCTTGACAGGCTCCAGGAAACCGTACTGCGGATCCGGCGGGGGCGGAATATCCACCAGCATCTCGATCTGATTGCCGGCCTGCCCTTTGAGGATTACGAGAGCTTCGGGCGCTCCTTTGACCGGGTCTTTGCCATGGAGCCGGAGCAGCTGCAGCTGGGTTTCTTAAAGGTGCTGAAGGGCGCGGCCATGTATGGGGACGCGGCCCGGTACGGGATCGTGTACAAAAGCCAGCCGCCCTACGAGGTCTTAAGCACGCCGTGGCTTTCCTTTTCCGATCTTTTGCGGCTTAAGGCGATTGAAGAAATGGTGGAAATCTATTATAATAGTCATCAATTCGGAAGGACGCTGGAGCGCCTGGTTCCGGCCTTCCCGTCGCCTTTTGCGTTTTTTGGGGAGCTGGCGCGGTATTATGAGGGGCGCCAGGAGGGACAGAAATCCTCCCGGGCGCGGAAATACGAGCTTCTGCTGGATTTCGCGGCGGAGCGGTTCCCGAAGGAGGAGGCCCGGTACCGGGAGCTTCTGACCATCGATTATTACCTGCGGGAGCGGGCGAAGGCGCGGCCTTCCTTCGCGCCGGATCAGAGCCTGCACCGGGAGGAGCTTCGCAAGCTCCTAAAAGAGCTCCCCAGGCAGGTGCATGTGGAGGCGGTGAGCGCCGGGACGGCGAAGGCTTTGTGGAAAGCGCCGGGCGGCGCGGCAGCAGAGCCGGACGGCGAAGCCGAAGCAGCCTTCCTGGTATTTGATTATGAGAAGCGGGATCCGCTGACCGGAGACGCCCTCCTTACAAAGGTTTCGCTGGAATCCGGGGCGGAACCGGCAGGACACGATACAGAAGAGGTGAGAAAAAAGTGACGGACAGCTATATCGCCCTGGATCTGGAGACGACGGGCCTAAGCCCGGCAGAGGACAGGATCCTTGAGATCGGGGCGGTCAAGGTGATAGACGGAGAAATCCGGGAAACCTATGGGACGCTTCTGAATCCGGGCCTTCGGATCAGTCCCAGGATCCAGGAGCTTACGGGAATCACAGACGAGATGGCCGCAGGCGGGAAGGATGCCCGGACGGCGGTGGCGGAGCTGGTGGAGTTCTGCGGGGATCTGCCGCTTTTGGGCCACAATATCCTTTTTGACTACAGCTTTGTGAAGAAAAACGCGGTAAATTTTGATCTGGCCTTTGAAAAGGCGGGTATCGACACCCTGAAGCTTGCCCGGGCGCTGCTGCCGGATGTGGAGCATAAGAGCCTGACGGCCCTCTGCTGCCATTTCGGCATTTCCCAGGAGCGGGCCCACCGGGCGGTGGACGACGCCTGCGCGGCCATGGAGCTGTACCGGCGGCTTGTCCGGGAATTTCCGGAGAGCCCGCAGGAGCTCTTCGAGCCTAAGCCCCTGGTCTATAAGGCCAAAAAGCAGGGGCCGATGACGCCGGCGCAAAAAGGATACTTGAATGATCTGATAAAATATCATAAAATAGCGTTAGATGTGTCCATGGACACTCTGACGAAAAACGAAGCGTCAAGGTTAATCGATAAAATCATTTCCACACATGGGAGGATCGTAAGATGAATTTTTATGACAAGAAATCAAGAAAAATTATTTCCACAGTTATCATCGTGATTCTGGTGATCGCGATGGTGGTGCCGATGCTGAGCTACGCGCTTTCTTAAAAGACAGGGCGCGGGCAGGATTGGACAGACGGCGGCTGGCAGAAGCGAAAAAGACCGGCTTTGTCGGGAAAAGAGGAGAATATTTATGAAAAAAATGACCTGGCTGGCAGCCCTGGCGCTGGGGCTTGCATTTACGGCGGGCGGCACGCAGGCGCAGGCGGCGGATGCTGCTTCGAATTCCGTGATTCACACGGGAGTCTACATCGACGGGATCGATGTGTCCGGCCTGACAGCGGCCGAAGCCCGGGAAGAGCTGGAAGCCTATGTAGAAGAGATGGGCGCGGAGACGCTGACCCTGAAGATCGGGGATCATCAGCTGCAGCCGACGCTTTCTGAGCTGGGGCTGGAGTGCACGAATCTGGATGTGACGGAAGAGGCGGTTCAGCTCGGCAAGGTGGGGAATATCATCCAGCGCTATAAGGACCGCAAGGATCTGGAGCATGAGAATAAGAATTACCAGCTGGAGTGGACGCTGGATCCGGCTCTGGTTTCCGAATATGTGGCCAATGAGTGTACCCAGTTTGATCAGGAGGCGGTGGACGCAGGCCTCGAAAAAAATGGGAACAGCTTTACCTATGTGCCGGGAACGGCAGGCGTTCTGCTGGACACAGACGGAGCAGAGGCGGCTATTATCAATTATATTGAAAATGAATGGGATTACACGGAGGGAAGCGTGGAGCTTCCGGCAGCCATCGACGAGCCCCGGGGCAGCGAGGAGGAGTTGAGCAGTATACAGGATAACCTGGGTACCTTTACCACCAGCTACAAGACCTCCAGCAGCAGCCGTTCCGCGAATATCGCGAGGGGAGCGGAGCTGATTGACGGTACTATTCTGTACCCGGGCGATACCTTTTCCGCTTACGAGGCGGTCAGCCCCTTTACCTCGGCGAACGGCTATTATATGGCGGGATCTTATCTGAACGGGGAGACGGTGGACAGCATGGGCGGAGGCATCTGTCAGGTATCCACAACCCTTTACAACGCGGTGATCCGCGCGGAGCTGGAGATTGTGGAGCGCTCCGGCCATTCCATGCCGGTATCCTATGTGGACCCGGCGGACGACGCGGCTATCGCGGGCACCTATAAGGACCTGAAATTTACAAACAATCTGGATACTCCGATCTATATCGAGGCTTATACGTCAAATAAGACAGTGACCTTTTCGATTTACGGCGAGGAGACGAGGCCTGCGAACCGGACGCTGAAATTCACCAGCACCACGGTCAGCACCACGCCCGCGCCCACGCAGATCGTTGCGGACGCCGGGCAGCCCATAGGTTATATCGTGGTGAAGAACGGCCGGACCGGCCTGGTGGCGGAGCTCTACAAGCATGTCTATGTGGACGGCGTGGAGCAGGATGTGATCCGGGAGAATAAGACGACCTATCAGATGTTCCCACGGACGATCACCGTAGGCGTGGCGGGAGATCCGGATCTTTCCAATGAGCTGCAGGCGGCTGTTGCCACCCAGGACGAGGCGCAGGTCAACGCGACCCTTGCCTCCTGTCTCGCCCGGATGCAGTAAGCGGCACAGACGGGAGCGTAAAAACAATGAAGGTTGGAAAGATATCAGAGACTGTTTTGAAGAGAAGCATTTTCAAACAGATTCATACAAAGCGGGACGAGGTGCTTCTGGGGGCCGGCGTGGGCGAGGACTGCGCGGCCGTGAAGCTCGCGCCCGGCGAGATTTTTGTGATTTCCACAGACCCGATCACGGGAACCGTGAAGGATGTGGGAATGCTGGCGATTCAGATTACGGCCAACGATCTGGCCAGCAGCGGGGCGGAGCCGGTGGGCGTCATGCTGACTGTGCTTCTGCCGGAGGAGATTGAGGAAGCGGATATCCGGAAGATGATGGAGCAGGTGGAGGAAGCCTGTTCCCGTTTCCATATTCAGGTCATGGGCGGCCACACGGAGGTCACGCGGGCGGTGAACCAGCCTGTGATCAGCGTCACGGGCGTGGGCAAGGTCCGGGAGAACCGGCTGGTGTCCACGGCAGGCGCGAAGCCGGGCCAGGATATTCTGGTGACCAAGTGGATTGGCATCGAAGGCACGTCGATTATCGCGAAGGAAAAGGAGCAGGAGCTGCGGCAGCGCTTTTCAGAGGCCTTCGTGGAGACGGCCAAGGGCTTCGATCAGTACCTGTCGGTGGTGCCGGAGTCGCAGATTGCCGCAGAGCACGGGGTCAGCGCCATGCATGACGTGACCGAGGGCGGCATCTACGGAGCGCTCTGGGAGGTGGCGGAAGCTTCCGGCATCGGACTGGAGATCGACTTAAAGGCCATCCCGATCCGCCAGGAGACCGTGGAGGTCTGCGAATATTTTGAGCTGAATCCCTATTACCTGATTTCCAGCGGCTGTATGCTGATGGCCGCGGACCGGGGCCACGACCTGGCCCGGAAGCTTACGGCGGCGGGGATTCCGGCGGCCGTCATCGGAAAGGCCACGGACGGGAAGGCCCGCCGGATCTGGAACGGCGGCGAAGAAAGCTACCTGGAGAGGCCGAAGACGGATGAGCTGTACAAGATCTATGCAGGCGCCAAATGAGGCGTGAAAGCTGCAGACTATAAAAAAAAGACAAGGACAGATGGGAGGATATGGTTGTGAGAGAAAAGATACTGACATTTATCGAGAACAACAGCCGCATTGAGCTGAAGGACCTGGCTGTGATGCTGGGATCCAGCGAGACAGAGGTGGCCAACGAGATCGCGGATATGGAAAAGGAAGGCATTATCTGCGGGTATCACACGCTGATTGACTGGGATAAGACCAGCGAGGAGAAGGTGACGGCCCTCATCGAGGTGAAGGTGACCCCCCAGAGGGGCCTGGGCTTCGACAAGGTGGCGGAGCGTATCTACAACTATCCGGAGGTGACCAGCGTGTACCTGATCTCCGGCGGCTTCGATTTCCTGGTGATGCTGGAAGGAAAGACCATGCGGGACGTGGCGCAGTTTGTGTCCGATAAGCTGTCTCCGCTGGATTCGGTGCTGAGCACTGCCACACATTTCATATTGAAAAAATATAAGGATCATGGTTCTATAATGGCACATGAGTCCAAAGACGAAAGGATGCTGATGACGCTGTGAGAAATCCATTATCTGATAAGGTTGTCGCGATACAGCCCTCCGGCATCCGCAAGTTTTTCGACATCGTGAGCGAGATGCCGGACGCCATTTCCCTGGGCGTGGGCGAGCCGGACTTCGATACGCCCTGGCACATCCGCGACGAGGGCATCTACGCCCTGGAAAAGGGACGTACCTTTTACACCTCCAACGCAGGCTTAAAGGAGCTGCGGGAGGAGATTGTCCGCTATCTGGAGCGGCGCATCCATACCAGCTACAATCCGGCGGACGAGGTCCTGATCACCGTGGGCGGCAGCGAGGGCATCGACATGGCCTTCCGCGCCATGCTGAATCCCGGAGACGAGGTGCTGATTCCCCAGCCCAGCTACGTGTCCTACGAGCCCTGCGCGGTTCTGGCGGACGGCGTGCCGGTGATTATCGAGCTGAAGGCGGAAAATGACTTCCGTCTGACGAAGCAGGAGCTTCTTTCTGCTGTCACGGACAAGACGAAGATCCTGGTCCTTCCCTTTCCGAACAATCCCACGGGAGCCATCATGGAAAAGAAGGATCTGGAGGAGATCGCCGAGGTCTGTATTGAAAAAGACATTTATGTGCTTTCGGATGAGATTTATTCTGAGCTGAGCTACAAGGGCGATCACGTGTCCATCGCGAGCCTGCCGGGCATGCGGGAGCGCACGATCCTGATCAACGGCTTTTCCAAGGCCTACGCCATGACGGGCTGGCGCTTAGGCTACGCCTGCGGACCGGCGGAGATCATCGGCCAGATGACAAAGATTCACCAGTACGCCATCATGTGCGCGCCGACGAACAGCCAGTACGCGGCTGTGGACGCCCTGCGAAACGGCGACGCCGACGTGGCCATGATGCGGGAGTCCTACGATCAGAGAAGGCGCTTTCTGATGAACGCCTTCCGGGAGATGGGCCTGTCCTGCTTCGAGCCCTACGGAGCCTTTTATACCTTTCCCTGCATTAAGGAATTCGGCATGACCTCCGATGAGTTCGCCACCCGTTTCCTGGAGGAGGAGAAGGTGGCGGTAGTGCCGGGCACAGCCTTCGGAGCCTGCGGCGAAGGGTTCCTGCGGATTTCCTACGCCTACTCTCTGGAGCAGCTCAAAGAAGCTCTGGGACGCCTGAGCCACTTTGTGGCGAGGCTGCGGGCCGAAAAGGGAGCGAGGTAATGGCGCTTAATATCGTGCTGCTGGAGCCGGAGATCCCGGCGAACACTGGAAATATCGGCCGGACCTGCGTGGCTGTGGGAGCGCGCCTGCACCTGATCGAGCCCCTGGGCTTCCGCCTCAGTGAAAAGGATTTGAAGCGGGCGGGGATGGATTACTGGCCCCAGCTTGATATGATGACCTATACGAATTATGAGGATTTTCTGCGCCGGAATCCCGGAGCGAAGCCCTGGATGGCGACCACCAAGGGGCAGAAGCTCTATACGGAGGCGGCGTTTGAGCCGGACTGTTATCTCATGTTCGGCAAGGAGAGCGCGGGGATTCCGGAGGAGCTTCTTCTGGAACATAAGGAGCGGGCCATCCGGATTCCCATGATAGGCGGGACGCGATCTTTAAATCTGTCCAATTCTGTGGCGATCGTGCTTTACGAGGCGCTGCGCCAGAACGGTTTTCCGGGCATGAAGCTGGAGGGGCATCTGACAAAATACGACTGGAATTAGAAAGAAAGAGAAAAAGGCGGCTGCGGGCTGCGGTTAGGGCAGCCGGCGGCCGCCTTTCTTAAAACGGGAAACAGCAGGAGAGATCATGAAAAAGACACAGAGCTTTAAGAGGATGAGGGGGATAAGAAGAATTCTGATACTGGCACTTGCGGCAGCGCTTGGGCTTTCTTCCTATACCTATCTGCCCCATGAGGTTCTGGCGTCTGAGACGCCGGACGAGAGCGACGTGCAGGAGATCCAGGAGGAGATCGACGAGCAGCAGCAGGAGATCGACAAGACCCAGCAGGAGATCGACGAGACGGAAGACAAGAAGCAGAAGCTCCAGGAAGCCAAGGAAAATATGGAAAATTATCTGGCGGATCTGAACCGGCAGTACGCTTCCCTGGAGGATGAGATCCAGGATCTGAACCAGCAGATCACGGACAAGCAGGCGGAGATCGAAGAGGCCCAGGCGGCTCTGGAAGCGGCGAAGGCGGTGGAGGAACAGCAGTATGCGGATATGAAGGCCCGGATTCAGTATCTGTATGAGCATCCTCAGGCGTCGTTCCTGGAGCTTCTCCTGACTTCGGGCAGCTTCGCGGACGCCCTGAACCAGGCGGGCTACGCGGCCAGCATTACCGCTTATGACCGGGACATGTTCGAGCAGTATGTGGCCCAGAAGGAGGCCATCGAGGAGCAGGAGGCGAAGCTGCAGGGAGAGAAGGAGGCCCTGGACGAGCTCCAAGCCTCGGTGACGCAGAAGCAGAACGAGGTATCGGCCCTTGCGGACAGCACATCGGGGCAGATCAGCCAGCATGTGAACGAGATCGCCCAGGCCCAGGCGGATCTGGACGGCAAGAACAACACGCTGGAGAACCAGAAGGCGGTCCTGGAGGAGCTGATCGCGGAGAAGAAGCGGATGGAGGCCCAGATCGAGGCGGCCAAGGCGGCAGAGATTGAGGCTTCCCTGGGAGACGTGACCGGGGTGCGCACCACAGAGCTGGAATACGTCCAGTACGCGGCCTACAGCGCGACGGAGGAAGAGGTGACAGCCCTTGCGGTGCTTATCTACTGCGAGGCCGGGAACCAGGGAGATGAGGGACGGCTGGCAGTAGGCGCGGCCGTGATGAACCGCGTCCGGGATCCCCGGTTCGCCCAGAATGATATCATCGGCGTAATCCGCGCCTCCGGCCAGTTCTCGCCCGTGACCTCCGGCCGTTTTGACCTGATGCTGGAGCAGGGGCTTGATTCTGTGACGGAAGCCTGCTACACGGCGGCCAAGCGGGCCATAGCCGGAGAATCCAATATCGGGAACCGGGTATTTTTCCGTACCTACGCGAACGCCCCCTCCCTAAGCGGCCTGGTGATTGGAGCCCATATCTTTTCCTACACCTGGAATTTTGCGGCCTGACTTCGTTTTTTATATGGAAAATGTGCATTTGTGTGGTCTCTTGGTTAAAAATGCAAGAGAAAAAGTAAAAAGTGCAACTAATTTCTGGTGAAATTTGATATAATAGTACGCGTAAACATATGCTGCCTCTCATAGGATGTATTTGGGAAGCGCTTGTACAAAAGCATGAGGGAGCGGGCTTGCCTGCCCGGGTTATGCTGAAATATTTTAAGAAAGGGGGAGAAAGACATGCCCGATATTCGATTGACGAGAATTGACAATCGGCTGATTCATGGTCAGGTTGCGACTCAGTGGTGCGGCGTCGTAGGCGCGAATCTTCTTTTGGTCGCAAATGATGCAGTGGCGAAGGATGAATTCCGCCAGAGCCTGATGAACATGGCAGCGCCGGCCTATGCGCAGACGCGGTTCTTCACTCTGGAGAAAACAATCAATATCATCCACAAGGCTTCTGCAAATCAGCATATTGCAATTATCTGCGAGACGCCTCAGGATGTGCTTAAGCTGGTAGAAGGCGGAGTGCCGATCAAGAAGGTCAACATCGGCAACATGCACATGGCTGAGGGCAAGCGTCAGGTCGCGACCTCCGTCGCGGTCAATGACGACGACGTAGCCTGCTTTAAGAAACTGCAGGAGCTCGGCGTAGAGCTGGAGATCAAACGTGTTCCGGACACGCCGACAGAAAGTACTGACAAATTGTTCAAATAACTGTTGACAGGTTTATTTGGAAAGGAGCAAATATGGAAATTTCAATTATCCAGGCTCTTCTGGTTTTCGTAGTTGCCTTTATCATGGGTATCGACCAGTTCAGCTTTTTGGAATCTCTGTACCAGCCCATCGTTACCTGCCCGATCATCGGAGCTATCCTTGGTAACTTTGAGCTTGGTGTCGTGGTAGGCGGCGCTTACCAGCTGGTTCAGATCGGAAGTATGCCGATCGGAGGCGCACAGCCCCCCAACGCCATCATCGGCGGTATCATGGCTACTGTATTCGCTGTATCCCTCGGAATGGAGGCTACAGCAGACGGCGTAGGAACCGCTCTTGGCCTGGCTGTTCCGTTCGCTGTATTCGGACAGTATGTAGTAACCCTTACCTTTACGATCTTCTCCGGTATGATGCATAAGGCAGATCAGTACGCGGAAGAGGCTAACGTAAAGGGAATCCGCAACATCAACTTCCTGGAAATGGCAGTGCTGGGCGTACTGTTCGGCGTGATTTCCGTAGCAGGCCTTTACGGCGGTTCCGCACTGGGCGAGACCCTGCAGAAACTTTCCTATGACTTCTCCTGGGTAATGGCTGGCCTGGACGCGGCAGGCGGCGCTATGAAGTTCGTCGGCTTCGCTATCCTGATGAAGGTTATGATGTCCGGAGAGATGTGGGGCTTCCTGCTGGCAGGCTTCGCTATGTCCCTGCTCTGCAGCGCTAACGCTTCCACGTCCGGAGCAACCCTGATTCTGTGTGCGTTCGTAGGCGCGGCTATCGCTATCTATGACTTCACGACACAGACAAAGATTAAGCAGAACGCTGGTTCCGGTTTTGCAGGAGGTGAAGAAGATGGCATATAATATTCCCGAAAAGTATCAGGATCTGACTCCGGCGCAGCCGCTGGATAAGAAGACTCTGAATAAGATGGTTTGGCTGTCCTGCTTCTTACAGGCATCCTTCAACTATGAAAGAATGCAGGCCTGCGGCTGGCTCTGGTCCATGCTTCCCGGCCTCCAGAAGATACATACCAACAAGGAAGACCTGAAGGCCTCCATGGCTCACAACCTGGACTTCCTGAACACCCATCCGTTCCTGGTAACGTTTGTAATGGGTATCGTTCTCTCCCTGGAGCAGAACAAGGCTGACACACAGACTATCCGTTCCGTGCGTATCTCCGCAGCCAGCCCCCTGGGCGGCATCGGCGACGCTCTGTTCTGGCTGACCCTGGTTCCGATTACCGCAGGTCTGACCGCGAACATGGCTATGGAGCAGAAGAGCATCGTAGGCGCCATCCTCTTCCTGGTTATCTTTAACGCAGTTCAGTTCATCGTACGTTTCGGACTGATGTACTGGTCTTATGGACTGGGAACCAAAGCCGTTACCATGCTGACGGCCAACGCGAAGGAGTTCACCCGTGCGGCAAGCATCCTGGGTATCTTCGTAGTAGGCGCCCTGATCGCGAACTATGGCTCTACCACGCTCCGCCTGATTGTCGGCGAGACGCAGATCAACATCCAGGGCCTTCTGGACGGCGTACTGCCCAAGCTGATCCCGCTTCTGATTACGCTTGGAATCTATGCTCTGATTAAGAAGGGCTGGACTCCGGTAAGATGTATCGTTCTGATCCTGGTAGTGGGTATCCTGGGCTGTGCCTTCGGTATCTGGTCCGGAAACTCTCAGGCCAGGGACGCAGATGGAAATACGCTTCCGGGCGGATATACCCCGCTTGTAGAGTGGTATCAGTATCCCACGCCTGAGGAATAAATCAGGCTGTACTCTGATGTGAAGATACGTCAGATAAAGGGGAGGGGAGAGGATGAAAATCCCGCCCCCTCCCCTTTTTATACGAGACGCGGCGGGATCCGCCGCGCCGGGACCCGCTGTGCCGGGTCCTGAAATCAGACAGAAATCAGGTGGCTTTTTGAATCAGACGACACTTATCATTATATTGCTTATCTTTGCCGTGTATGTGGTTTTCCAGGGGATCAAGAGCTTTCAGCTGCGAAGCATGAATACGGCTCTGCGGGCGAAGGACAGCGAGACGCTGGAAAAAATCGCGGACATGGGCATGACCCGCAGGCTTCTGGGAGATTACGCCTGCGATCTGTACAAGCTGAGAGGATATTATGTGGCGAAGGAGACGGATAAATTTGAAGAGACTCTGCGCCATATGATCGAAGCGCCCTATAAAAATCCGGCGGACAAAAAAAGCTTTCTGGAAAATTATTTCCATACTTTTCTGATTAAGGGAAACCGGAAATACGCAGACTGGCTCCTGGAGGCCATAAAAAAGACGGATGATGAGAAGCTCGTTCATTACAGCGAGATGTCCTATGGAGTCATGATGGACCAAAGAAGCGACCTGATTGACGAGATGACAGAGGATGTCAATTCGAAGAAATACTATGGATTCGCCCTGGGGGCGATTCTGGTAATGATTGCGAAGCAGTATCTGTATCTGGAGGACAGGAAAAACGCGCTGGCCTATTTTCAGAGCGCAAAGGCGTGTTTGGAACCAAGAGCCGTCTACATGCCGCTGGTAGAAAAGAATCTAAGAGAGCTGGAGACGGAAGAACAGGAGAGATAGTATGATTGGATTAGTAGTGACAGGACATGCGAATTTTGGATCTGGTATGACAAGCTCCGTAAATCTGATTGCGGGAGAGCAGGAAGCGTACCAGTATGTGGATTTCCTTCCGACCTACAGTACGGAGGATCTGGCCGCAGAGCTTAACAAGGCTCTGGACGCGCTGAAGGACTGCGAAGGAGTCATCATTTTTACGGACCTGATGGGCGGAACGCCCTTCAATACGGCTGCCCAGCTGGGACGCGACAGAGAGAATGTGCGCATCCTTGCGGGAACGAACCTGCCGATGCTGGTGGAGGTAGTGATGTCCAGAAAGTTCATGGACGACCTGGACGGACTGGTAGATTCCCTTCTGCAGACAGGAAAAGAGCAGGTGGCGAAATTTGAATTCAAGCAGGCCCTGCAGGAAGAGCCGGGAGACGAGGACGGCATCTAAGCGGGAACCGCATAACAAAAAATATAGAAAGTGTTCAAGCAGAAAGGAAGGATTACAATGAGCACGATTTTTGGCATCACAGAGGAGAAAATGAAGGAGACCTCCTCTACATGGACGGTGAATGAGATTTATCAGCAGCCGGCGACCTGGGAGAAGACCTGCCGGCAGATCATGGAGCACAAGGACGAGATCCAGAAATTCATCGATCAGGTCATCACGAAGGAGGACTTCGACGTGATTCTGACCGGGGCTGGAACCAGCGAGTTCGTGGGCAACGCCCTGTTCCCCCATCTGACCGGACTTCTGAATTATAAGGTAAAATCCTACGGAACCACAGATATCGTGGCTACGCCGGAGGCTTATCTGTCCCGCACGAAGCCGACCCTTCTCATCAGCTTCGGACGTTCCGGAAATTCTCCGGAGTCCATCGGAGCGGTAGACGCGGCGGAGGCAGTCTGCGACAACCTGTACCATCTGTTCGTGACCTGCAATAAGGACGGAGCCCTGTCCAAGCGCGCGGAGACCACAGAGCACTGCTACGCCATCAACCTGACGCCGGAGACCCATGACCAGAGCTTCGCCATGACCTCCAGCTTCTCCAATATGTACCTGGCCACCTACCTTTGCTTCCATCTGAACGAGCTGGACAAGGTAGTGGAAGAGGTGCGCAAAATTGCCGCCGCAGGCCAGAATTTCCTGGACAACCAGTACGGCATTCCCCAGGGCATCGTAGACGGCTATGACTTCAACCGCATCGTTTATCTGGGAAGCAACACCCTGAAGGGAACCTCCCAGGAGTCCGCTCTGAAGATGCTGGAGCTGACCGCCGGCCGCGTAGTCACCATGTACGACACGCCGCTTGGCTTCCGCCATGGCCCGAAGTCCATCATCGACGACAATACGCTGACTGTCGTATACTTAAGCGACGACGCTTATACCAGACAGTATGAGGTGGATCTCATCAAGGAGATGAGCGGACAGCGCAAGGGCAACAAGATTGTGGCCGTTATGAGCAAGGCAGACGAGGCCGTGGCCGCCCTCGTGGACTATACGGTGGTATTCGGCCTTGAGGAGGCTCACGAGAGCGTACAGCTGGGCCTGTGCGACATCCTGTTCGCCCAGACGCTGGCAGTTCTCAAATCCCTGTCCCTTTCCATCACGCCGGACAATCCCTGCCCGACCGGAGAGGTGAACCGGGTTGTAAAGGGAGTTACGCTTTACCCCTATACAAGAAAATAAATCTTTGCTAAAATAGGTTGCGGGGCATATCCTGTAACTGAATATAAGATGTCCCAGAGGGCGGAACCGGATTCGCCAGGATTCGTACAGCCTTCTGGGACATTCTTGATACGGAGGAAAAATCAGAGCTATGAATTGGGAAATTATTATGTGGAGCTGCGTGACGGTGATTGTGATGCTGGGGCTCTTTGGAATCATCCTGAGCGTCATTTCCGCCCGGAACATGAAGAAGAACCGCGCGGCGATGCAGGAGCTGCAGAACAAGATCCAGATCGGGGCAAGAGTGCTGTTCGGCGGCGGCATTTACGGAAAGATCGTAAAGATCAAGGGCGACGTCATCGACGTGGAGATGGCAAAGGGACTGGTGGTGCAGATTTCGCGCTTTGGGATCCAGGACGTCGTGTCGGAGCAGAAGTAAAATCACAGTGAAAGATGTGGAAGACGGATAGATGAGCAGAAAACTTGTAAAACAGACGGAAGAGCAGCAAAAAGAGACCATCCGCCTGTCGGGAAGAAATATTTACACGGATAAGCAGAACCGGACGATCTACTATGACTGGGTGACGAAAAAAGGATACCTGGTCGGGAGCAAGGACGCACAGGCGGCGACCTTTTACAAAAACCGTTTCGCGGTGATCCTGATCGCGGCGATCCTGTTCGCCGCCACCTTCCTGACCGTGACCCAGGCGGTGGTAGCGGGAGCGGTGATGCTGGCGGCCGCGGAGATCGCTTACCGCCGGTCTTTTCTGAAAAAGCTGGAGCCGGTGGAGGACGTGGACTTCGAGAGGCGCGTCACAGCGCTTCAGTACATAGTGAATGAAAAGAGCAAGGGACAGACCCTCTCTCTGGCAGTGCTGTATCTGCTGGCGGCGGTGCTGGTGGTGCTGAACGCCCTGGATCAGAAATACGGAACAGGGCTTTTGGTCTTAAGCGGCCTCATCGCGCTGATCGCCCTTTATTTCAGCGTGCTTCATTTCATCGGGCTGGCGAAGATCAGCCAGAAGGAGAACCAGAAGACCGGGAGAAAATGAATATTCTGCGGGGGAGGCTTTCGCCTTTTACGCGCATGAAAAGCCTGCCGGGCACGGGCCCTGCAGGGATAAAATATAAAATCAGGAGGGGTTTTTATCATGCTTCAGAATCCATTGAAAAAAATCGTAGAGCTTCAGAAGCAGGGAAAGAACGTAGGCATCTACTCTGTGTGCAGCGCCAACAAGTACGTGATCGAGGCTGCCCTGAAGAGAGGAAAATCCGACGGCTCCTGCGTGCTCATCGAGAGCACCGCGAACCAGTGCGACCAGAACGGCGGCTACACCGGAATGAAGCCGGCGGATTTCAAGAAATTTGTTCTTGAGATCGCGGAGAAGATCGGCTTCGACCAGGGCAAACTGTTCCTGGGCGGCGATCACCTGGGACCGCTGACCTTCGCCGGAAAGGACGAGGCGGAGGCTATGGCTGACGCGGAGGAGCTGATCCGCCATTATGTGGGCGCGGGCTTCACCAAGATCCATATCGACACCAGCATGAAGGTCAAGAGCGACGATCCGGACGCGCGTCTGTCCGATGAGATCATCGCGGGCCGCGGCGCCCATCTGGCGGAAATCGCGGAGGAGACCTATAAGAAGCTGCTGGAGCAGGATCCGGACGCGATTCCTCCGGTCTACATCATCGGAAGCGAAGTGCCGATTCCCGGCGGAGCCGTGGGAAGCGAGGACGCCGGCGTGCAGGTGACGAAGGTCGAAGACTTCAAGAACACCGTGGCGGCCTTTGAGAAGGCATTCAAGGACGCGGGCCTGGGCGCGGACGTCTGGGATCGTGTCATCGCGGTCGTAGTTCAGCCTGGCGTGGAGGAGAAGGACAGCGGCTGCACCGAGTATGACCGGGAGAAGGCGAAGGAGCTGATGGCCTCCATCAAGGATTTCCCGAACCTGGTATTCGAGGGCCACTCCACAGACTACCAGACCAAGATCAAGCTGCGCGAGCTGATTGAGGATGGCGTAGGCATCCTGAAGGTAGGCCCGGGCCTGACCTTCGCCATGCGCGAGGGCATGTTCGCCCTGGAGCACATCGAGAAGGAGCTGCTCTACGGCACAGATGTCGAACTCAGCAATTTCGCGGACACGCTGGAAGCGGAGATGTTAAAAGACGACAAATACTGGAGAAAGCATTACCAGGGCAATGAGCTGGAGCTGCGCATGAAGAGAAAGTATTCCTTCTCCGACCGCTGCCGCTACTACATGCCCACTCCGGCTGTGGAGGCCGCCGCAGACCGCCTGATCTCCAACCTGAGAACCCACGGCGTGCCGCTGAACCTCTTAAGCCAGTTCATGCCGATCCAGTACACGAAGGTCCGCGAGGGAGAGCTTTCAGATGATCCGGTAGAGCTTCTTGAGGACCGGATCGTGAACACGATCGACGAGTACCTGTACGCGACCCACCAGAGGGAACTGCTGTAAAGAGCTGTAAAGGGACCGGGCCGTAAACCGGAAAAAGTGCGTTGACAATCCGCGGATCCTGTGCTAGAGTAAGAACAGAATTAAACGAAGGTTGTTTTTAGGATTGTTACTGATAAGCAGGCAAAACCTAATATCATACATGTCTATGCATGTATGATATTAGGTTTTTTTATGTCTTTGCGGCCAGAAGCTCTTTTGGCAGAATTCTGCGGCTGCAGAGCCAGAAGCTGCGCCTGTATCAGATACTGTCTTTTACGGGGGAGAAAAATGGGAGGCAGGTATTATCAGATAGTCTGCGTGATCAACAATAACGTGGTCAGCGCCATGAACGAGCGGCATCAGGAGCGGATTCTGGTGGGAAAGGGAATCGGCTTCAGGGCCCGCAAGGGCGATCTGGTGGACAGCTCGAAGATAGACAAAGAATATTTTCTGAAGTCGAAGACGATAGCCGGAAAGCTTTACGCGCTTCTGGCCCAGACGCCGGAAAGCTATATGGAGATCGCCGACAAGATTGTGAAGAAGGCGTCGGAGAGGCTGAATAAGGAGCTGGATGAAAGCGTTTTTCTGAATCTGATCGACCACATGTCCTTTGCGGTGTCAAGGATGGAAAAGGGACTGGAATTCAAAAATACGCTTCTCTGGGAGATTGTGCATTTTTATCCGGTGGAATACGAGGTGGCGCAGTACGGGCTGGAGCTTCTGAAGGAGCATACGGGCTGCGAGCTTCCGCCCGACGAGGCGGGCAGCATCGCCATGCATATTGTGAACGCGGAATTTGATCAGGCGGATCGGAACGACGCGGTAAGGATGACGGAGATGATCCATAAAATCGTCAGCGTGGTGCGCTATCAGTTCCGGACCAATTTCGATGAAAATTCCGTACATTTTGTGCGTTTTATTACACATCTGAAATTTTTTGCTTCCCGGTTCTTCTCCGGGAAAATGCTGGATGGAGAAGGCGGAGAGCTGCTGGAAATAGTTCGGAAGCAGTATTCGGAGGCCTACGAGTGCGCCAGACGGATCCGCAGTCTGATCGTGCATGATTATCTGGTGGAAATACCGGAGGAGGAGCTGATTTATCTGACCATTTATATCAAGCGGATTACGACTCCCGAGGGGGAGGCGGACTGAGAAAACAGACTGAGAAAACAGACGGAGCAGTCTGATCCAGGTTCAGGTTGAAATCTGGCCTGCGGGCTTACTGCAGGAGCCGGCAGGGGGATTTAACATATAAACGAATGATTTACAGGAGGGGTTCAAATGGATTATAAGAAGACGGCAGCCGACATTCTTTCTCTCGTCGGCGGCGAAAAGAACGTAGTCAGCGTGACAAACTGCATGACACGTCTGCGCTTTGTCCTTGGCGACGCCGGAAAGGCCGATGTGGAGGGCCTGAAGAAGGTAAAGGGCGTCCAGGGAGTGGTTACGAAAAACGGACAGTTTCAGGTGGTCATCGGTACAGACGTAAGCCATGTATGCGATGAGATCAAAAAGCTTGGAAGCTTTGGAGACGCGGCCCAGGCTCCGGCGGAGAAGAAGGGCATTATCGCAGGCTTCTTTGGCGGCCTGACGGCGATCTTCCAGCCGATTATCCCGGCGCTGGCTGGCTCCGGTATGATTAAGGCGCTTCTGGCCCTGCTCGTATTTGTGAAATGGGTAGACGCGGGGTCTCAGACCTATCAGATTTTCAATGCTTTCGGCGACGCGCTGTTCAGCTTTATGCCGTTCATGCTTGCGTTTTCAGCCGCAAAATATTTTAAATGTAACCAGTATGTATCCGCGGCTCTGGCCGGCGTGCTTCTGCACAGCAGCTTCACCTCCCTGGAGGCGCCGATTGCCCTGTTTGGTTTTATTCCGGTCACTCAGGTGGCTTACGGCGGAAGCGTCGTGCCGATTCTGCTGATTGTGTGGGCACAGTCCTACATCGAGCCGCTGGCAAATAAGATTTCTCCCAAGAGCGTGAAGATTTTCCTGGCTCCGCTTCTGACCATCATTGTCACGGGCTGCCTGGGAATCACGCTTCTCGGACCGCTGGGCAACCTGGTGGGCCAGGGACTGGCGGTAGGCTTCAACTGGCTGAATGATTACGCAGGCTGGGTGATTCCGTTCCTGATGGGAGCTTTCTGCCCGTTCTTTGTCATGACGGGTATGCATTACTGCTTCGCCCCGATTCAGACGATTCAGTACGCGACGCTGGGCTACGGCACCATCCTTGGACCTGGTATGCTGGCCTCCAATATCGCCCAGGGCACCGCGTCTCTGGTAGTCGGCCTGAAGGCGAAGAACAAGGATCTGAAGCAGCTGGGTATCTCCGCAGGCTTTACGGGACTCATGGGAATTACGGAGCCGGCTCTCTACGGAGTTACGCTGAAATATAAGAGACCGCTGTACGCGGCTGTCATCGGCGGCGGCGTGGCCGGACTGTACGCGGGAATTACGGGAATCCATACCTATTCCTCCACCACGGCCGGACTGCTGGCGCTGCCGGTATACATCGGCGGTTCTGGCTTCGGCAATGTGATTAACGCGGCCATCACGATTGTGATTTCCATCGTCGTGACAGCCATCGCCACCCTGGTCCTGGGCTTCAAAGAGGAGCCGGGAGATGACGCCGCAGAGACGCCTGCAGTAGAGAAGAAGGAGACGGTCTCCTCCATGAGAATCGAAATCGCTTCTCCGGTAAAGGGGACAGAGGTTCCGCTCAGCGAGGTAAAGGATGAGGTGTTCTCCAAAAATATCGTAGGCAGGGGCGCGGCAGTGGTTCCGGCGGAAGGGAAGATTTATTCCCCGGTGGACGGCGTGGCGGCCTCTGTGTTTGACACAAAGCACGCCATCGGCCTGGTGTCTGACGACGGCGTGGAGGTTCTGATTCATGTGGGACTTGACACGGTCGAGCTGGAGGGCAAATACTTTACCGCGCATGTGGCCCAGGGAGACAGGGTCAAAAAGGGCCAGCTGCTGCTGGAGTTTGATCTGGACGCCATCAAGGCGGCGGGCTACGACACGGTGACGCCGGTTATCATCAGCAATACGGACAGTTACCTGGATGTACTGGCTGCGGACGCCGGAGAAATCAATGCTGGCGATATGCTGCTTACAGTTGTAAAATAAGGGAAGTATAGAAAAATGCTGTGGCTGCGCGGCGGCGTCCTGCGGACGCCGCCGCAGCCGCATTAGAAAAAGAAGGAGAAGGCGAAAATGAGTTTTCCGAAAAATTTTCTCTGGGGCGGGGCGATTGCCGCAAATCAGTGCGAAGGAGCCTGGAATGAGGACGGAAAGGGACCGTCCATCCAGGATGTGATGCCCAGGGGCGTCATGGGACCGGTATCGGATCAGCCGGAAGCCTCGAACCTGAAGCTGGTGGGAATTGATTTTTACCACCGCTATGAGGACGATATCCGCTTGCTGGCAGGGATGGGCTTTAAAATCTTCCGCCTTTCTATTGCCTGGAGCCGCATCTTCCCCCGGGGCGACGAGGAGGAGCCCAATGAGGCGGGCCTGGCGTTTTACGATAAGGTATTCGACGCCTGCCTGCGCTATGGAATGGAGCCGCTGGTGACGCTGTCCCACTATGAGACGCCTCTGTATCTGGCGCAGCACTACGACGGCTGGAGAGACCGGCGGCTCATAGGCTTTTTCGAGCGCTACTGCCGGACGGTATTTTCCCGCTACAGGGACAAGGTGAAATACTGGATTACCTTCAATGAGATCAACGCAATTATGAATTTTCCGCTGATGGGCGCAGGAATCTGGACGCCGAAGGAAAAGCTGACGCTTCAGGACAAATATCAGGCGGCCCACCATGAATTTGTGGCCAGCGCTCTGGCCACAAAACTGCTGCACGAGATGATTCCGGGGGCGAAGATGGGCTGTATGGTGCTGGGAGCCCTCAGCTACCCCATGACTCCGAAGCCGGAGGATATGATTGCTATGATGGAGGCGGACCGGAATGTGATGTTCTTCTCTGACGTACAGGCGCGGGGCTATTATCCCTCCTATATCCGAAAACGCTGGGAGCGGGAAGGGATTGAGATCCATATGGAGCCCGGCGACGAGGAGCTTCTGAAGAACACGGTGGATTACATTTCGTTCAGCTATTACATGAGCAAATGCACCGCGGCGGACTGCTCGCAGTACCAGAAGGGCGCCGGCAACCTGACGAGCGGCGTGAAAAATCCGTATCTGAAGGAAAGCGAGTGGGGCTGGCAGATCGACCCGCAGGGCCTGCGCTATACGCTGAACTATTTTTATGACCGCTATCAGAAGCCTCTTTTTGTGGCGGAAAACGGCCTGGGCGCGGTGGACCAGCTGACAGAGGGCCCCGACGGCCAGCCGACGGTACAGGATGATTACCGCATTGCGTATCTGCGGGATCATCTGCTGGAGGTGGAAAAGGCTGTGGAGGACGGCGTCGATGTGATGGGCTATGCGGCCTGGGGCTGCATCGATCTGGTCAGCGCCTCCTCAGCGCAGCTGAAGAAACGGTATGGCTTCATTTATGTAGACCGGAACGACGACGGCACGGGCACGCTGGCCCGGTATAAAAAGAAGAGCTATGACTGGTACCGCAGAGTGATTGAGACGAATGGCGAAAGCCTGAAGGAATAAAAAATCGGAAGCGGCGCAGTATCAGAAAAACGGCGATTGGGAGGGGACTGCAGGCAGAAAAGGCAG
>CALWBB010000008.1 GCA_944375885.1 uncultured Merdimonas sp. | reverse complement strand
TGCAGCGACTCGCAATCCTCACGCCCCTCTGATGCCTTCCTGGAGCGGAATCGAGCTTAGCTCTGCTCATTGCCCGCTCTCATTGCCCGCTCTCATTGCCCACTCTCTCTTCCCAGTCCTCCCCGTAAAGCTCCTCCATCGTATATACCTTCACCACCGACTTATCCTCCACATCCTTATAGGCCGGCCACATAATCTTCACCACGCAGAAGAGGGCGCAGCCCGCAATCCACAGGCACACCAGCACCGTGCCTGCCGCCAGGATTTTCCGCGCCAGCTCTCCCGCCTTTTTCCCGATCAGGTTCATCAGGAAGGCCAGACCTCTGGCTATGTAATACATGAATGGAATCAGCATCGGCATGCTGTAACGGCCCTGGGGCTGATAGTCGGTCGCGTAGGAATACCAGAAATTCAAAAGATTGGGAACCAGGATCGCGGTCAGAAGCCCCAGATGCCAGCACAGCTTCCGGCAGTCCAGGGCGTCCCCCCTGCCCGCCTGCCTTCTTCGGAGCCTTCCGGCCGCCTCCGCCGCAAGGCCGACGGCTCCGGCCGCGAAAATCATGGCGTAGCCCGCGTACATCCACCAGCGCAGGGCGTACCACAAGGGCCCCAGGACCCCGACAAAGCTCTTGGCCACGGAGGAGACGAAATCCGAACAAAACAGCATGTACAGCATAGAATGGCCCTGGTTCTGATAGGTCTGCCGGTTGGAGGGCTTCAGGATATCCATCGCGTACTGCTCCGCGTACTCGTTCTGCGTCCGCAGGCCCAGGATGTCACCGTCATACAGGAAATAGTTCCGCGCGAACCACCAGCCCGCCAGGACAAGCACCACGCCCAGAATCAGAAAACCCTTCGACCAGAATTCCTTCCAGCAGCGCTCTCCCCGCCTGTTTCTCTCTAAATAATACCCGAAGAAGGCAAGCGCCCCGGTAATCAGAAAACCATACGCATTATAATAAGAAAGAATACAGATCGAAAAGCTGGCCGCAAGCTTCAGACAGGAAGGAACAGAAAAACCGTCCTCCATTCCCCTCAGAAGGTACCACAGAATCATGGCTGTGGCCATCAGAGCCATGGAATCACAGTTCAGATAGGTAAACAGAAACGCCGCCTGAGGCAGGCAGACCGCCAGCAGGGTAAACAGCCACTGGATCCGGGCGGCGGCAAAAAGTTTCTTCGCGATCGCCCTTACGTATCCCGCATACACCAGCCCGCATAGAATGCTGGACAGCCTTCCTACAAACAGCAGACCAAAGGCATCCTCGGTAAAGAGCATTCCTGCGCGCACAAACAAAGCCTCCAGAATCTGAGGCAAAATCGGGCGGAAGCCATAGGTAAAGCCCCAGGAATAGTCCATGATTTCCTGCTGGTACCCGGTAGGAAGCTTCCCGTATTCCACGATATACTCCACGATGCGGGAACGCATGTACTCGTCAGGCCCCTCGTTAAAGGGCAGGATCCAGGCCCATGCAATCCAGATAACCAAAATAAAGGTATAAAAAAATAATTCCAGCCATTTTTCTTTCGTCAGTCTCTTCATCTGTCATTTCCTTTGTAATAAACCGGCATATCAAATCATTCTGTTTTTCATTATAGCAATTCTGCATGGGAAACACAAGAGATTCGACTTGTCCGGCTGCGCCGGGAAAGCGCAGCCACCAAATCGAATAAAATAAAAGGGAGAGATAGGGCCTGATGCCCCAAATAATAGAAAAAAGGCGTCACCACGGGAATTGGTAACGCCTTTGTTATCCTTAGTAATTTGTATGTATTATCTTTTGTTGAGACTATTCTAATACGCTTACGCCTGAAAGTCAATGCCTTTGCCTGCCAAAAATGCTGTCACTTTTTGGCATTTTCTGTCCAAACTGCACAACTTTTTTCTGTGCCTGCAAAGTAAAAATCCCCGGGCCAAAGCTTCTCTCCGGAAGCCAGGGCTTCCCGCGTCTCCAGCCTAACCCAGAATCAGCTTCGCGCAGCCGTATATTCCGGCGTCATTGCCAAGCTCCGCCAGGGCGAAGGGCGTCTCCTTTGTAGATTTGTACGCGCAGGGCTTATAGTATTTCCGGATGTAATCCAGAAGAATCTCCCCAGCCTTGGATACGCCGCCGCCGACTACGATGATCTCCGGATCGAGAACGGCTGTCATCCCTGCCAGCGCCTTGCCAAGATAGCCGCCAAAGCGCTCCGCCACCTGGATCGCCAGCTCGTCGCCTTCCTTGACGGAATCAAAGACAAGCTTGGCGGACATCTCCTTTCCACGCATGACGGACGGCTGATCCGAAGCCTCCAGAGCCTCTCTTCCCAGACGCGCGATACCGGTAGCGGAGGCGAACTGCTCCAGACAGCCCTGGTTGCCGCAGCCGCAGCACTCCTTGATCTCGTCATCCACATGAATGTGGCCAATCTCGCCGCCCGCTCCGTGGGCGCCCGTCAGGATCTTTCCATTTACCACGATGCCGCCGCCCACGCCGGTTCCCAGCGTGATCATCAGCACATTGGTATGGCCCTTGCCGCCGCCGAGCCACATCTCGCCCAGCGCCGCCACATTGGCGTCATTTCCAGCTTTGCTGGGAAGGCCCGTCAGCTCTGTCAGCTCCCGCGTCACTTCCTTGTAGCCCCAGCCCAGGTTCGCCGTGTGCGGCACGATCCCATCCTCAGAAATCGGCCCCGGCACATCCACGCCGATTCCGGCGATCTCCCCCATATCCAGGCCGTGCTCTTTGATCTTCTCCTTGATGGACGCCGCCATATCCGGCAGGATAGCGATTCCCTCATTCTCCGTCCGTGTGGGAATCTCCCACTTGTCCAGGACGATCCCATCCTGGTCAAAAAGCCCCAGCTTTACGGTGGTTCCTCCGATGTCGGCTCCAAAACAGTATTTTTTCATATCCATACACCCCTTGCTTTTTATTCCTTATAAATCCCTATGAATTTCTTCTGGCCATAGTCTCCTGCACGCGGCGGTACAGCTCCTGCGCAGCGTTGTAGCCCATCTTCTTCTGCCTGTGGTTGACAGCCGCAGTCTCCACGATAATCGCCAGGTTTCGGCCGGGACGCACCGGAAGGGAATGGCAGACCACCTTGTTGCCCAAAAACTCCGTATATTCCTCCTGCAGGCCCAGACGGTCATAATCCTTGTCCTTGTCCCAGTCTTCCAGCTTAATCACCATATCGATCTGCTGGGTCTCCTTCACGCATTCCACGCCGAACAGGGTCTTCACATCCACGATGCCGATGCCGCGCAACTCGATGAAATGCTTCGTGATCTCCGGAGAGCGTCCCACCAGGGTGTCGTCGCTGACCTTGTGGATCTCCACCACGTCGTCCGTCACCAGACGGTGTCCGCGCTTAATCAGCTCCAGAGCCGCCTCGCTCTTTCCGATGCCGCTCTCGCCCATGATCAGCACGCCCTCGCCGTACACGTCCACCAGCACGCCGTGGATGGAAATCCGGGGAGCCAGCTGCACATTCAGCCAGTTAATAATCGCCGCCATGAAATTCGACGTGGTCTTGTCCGCCAGGAACATGGGAACCTGATACTGATTCGCCAGCTCCAGGGCCCTGGGCTCCGGCCTCGTCTTGGAGGTATAAATCACGCAGGGGATGCCGCTGGAAAAGAAATTCTGGTAAATCGGCTCCTTCTCCTCATCGCTGCGGCTCTGCAGGTAAGTATATTCTACAAAGCCTACGATCTGCACCCGTTCTGAGGCGAAATGTGCGAAATACCCCGCCAGCTGCAGGGCCGGCCGGTTGATCTCCGGCGAGGCCAGCTTCCTCTCCGTAATGTCGATATCCGGCGTCAGATTTTTCAGGTTCAGTTTCTCGACCATACTGGTCATATCCACGGTCAATACGCTTGCCATAATGATTCCTTTCTCATACCCTCAGCAGGGATATGCCCGTCCTTATCAGCTGAGGATAGCTTTTCTTGTCGAAATATTTCTTTCATTTTATCATACCAGCCGCAAAACTTTCAAGGGAAGAGGGGAAATTCTGGCAGTCTCAGTGGAAAAATTTCCACACATTTTCCGCTGCGGCCCGGTTCATGGAGGGAACCGCCGCCAGGGTCTCCACATCCGCCTCCCGGATGGCCTCCAGCGACTGGAACTGCCGCATCAGGGCCTTGCGGCGGGAAGGGCCGATTCCCTCGATATCATCCAGCACGGAATGCACCTGCTCTTTGCCGCGTAAGGACCGGTGGTACTCGATGGCAAAGCGGTGCGCCTCGTCCTGAATCCGGGTGATCAGGCGGAAGCCCTCCGAATTCCGGTCAATGGGAAGCTCCACATTGTTGAAATACAGGCCGCGGGTCCGGTGGCTGTCGTCCTTCACCATGCCGCAGACCGGGATCTGAAGCCCCAGCTCCTCCAGCACTTGAAGGGCTACGTTGACCTGTCCCCTTCCGCCGTCCATCATCAAAAGATCCGGGAATTTCGTGAAGCTTCCCAGCTCCTGCGGCATCTCCTTTTCCTGAAGCTCGCGGCCCTCCTCGAGGCCATGGCGGAACCGCCTTGTGAGCACCTCGTGCATACTGGCGTAGTCGTCCGGCCCCTTGACCGTGCGAATCCGGAACTTCCGGTAATCGCTCCGCTTCGGCTTTCCATGCTCATAGACCACCATGGATCCCACCGACTCGAAGCCGTTCGTATTGGAGATATCGAAGGCCTCCACACGGCCGATATCCGGAAGGCCAAGAAGAGCGGCGATTTCCTTCATGGCTCCGATGGTCCGGCCTTCTTCCCGCTTGATCCGCTCCTTATCCTGGCTCAGGACCATGGCCGCGTTCTTCCTGGCCAGCTCCACCAGCTTCTCCTTGGAGCCGATTTTCGGCACCCGCAGGTATACCCGGTGTCCCTTTCTGGCTGTCAGCCACTGCTCGATGAGTTCCTGATCGTCTACCGCCTCCTGAATCATCAGCTCCCGCGGGATATAGGGCGTGCCCGCGTAAAACTGCTTGATGAAGCTGCCCAGAATCTCCTTTTCCGGCTCGCCTTCCGTGGTCTTCAGATAAAAATGGTCCCGGCCGATGAGCCGCCCGTCCCGGACGAAGAATACCTGCACCACCGCGTCCCCGCCGTCCACAGCCAGGGCGATGATGTCCTTGTCCTCCATATCGCTGTTGGTGATTTTCTGCTTCTGGGCGATCTGCTTTACGCTGCCCAAAAGCTCCCGGTACTCGATGGCCTTCTCAAACTCCATGGCGTCCGAGGCCGCCTTCATCTTCTCCTCCAGCTCCTTGAGCAGAGGGCTGTAATTTCCATTCAGAAATTCCAGGGCCTTCCCCACATTTTCCGCGTACTGCTCCTTTGTGATATATCCCTGGCAGGGGGCCGCGCACTGGTGGATATGGTAATTCAGGCAGGGCCGCTCCTTGCCGATATCCCGGGGCAGGCTCCGGCTGCAGGTCCGGATCTGGTAGAGCTTGTGAATCAGGTCGATGGTATCCTTGACCGCTCCCGCGCTGGTGTAGGGGCCGTAATACTTCGCCTTATCCTTTTTGAGCCGCCTGGAAAAAAGCACCCTCGGAAAGTCCTCTCCCACCGTCACCTTGATGTAAGGGTATGTCTTGTCATCCATGAGCATGGTGTTGTACTTGGGCCTGTGCTCCTTGATAAGGTTGCACTCCAGCACCAGGGCCTCCAGCTCAGAATCCGTGACAATGTACTCAAAGCGGGCGATGTGCGTGACCATCTGCTCGATCTTCACGCCCTTATTCCGGCTGGACTGGAAATACTGCCGCACCCGGTTCTTCAGGGAGACAGCCTTTCCCACATAGATAATGGCGTCCTTCTCATCGTGCATCAGGTAGACCCCCGGCTTCGCCGGAAGCTTTTTCAGTTCTTCTTCTATGTCAAACATGTCTGTGTCCGTCCTCTCTGTGAAATCCTTCCAGACAAGAATGCTGGCAGCTCCTCGTCATTTTTCCAGATGCACCAGCAAATCATCCAAAATCGCCTCAAGAAATTCCGCCGGTTCTCGTTCCCCATGTTCTTTTATATCAATCATTTCCAGCAAAGAATTATCAGATAAGCAGATGATCAATTTTCCATATTCCCGGAGACTGCCCTTTGCGGCCTGCTGCGCATGTTCATCCGCTCCTGCGCGGGAAATGATGACAGCAATCTTTCTAAGGGCTTTCTCATATAAATATTTCTCCGTGGTGTAAATCTCTTTCTGCGTTATCTTCTCGCTATAATTCTTAAACTCAAAGACAATATACTTGGTATTGAAGTAATGCATGATTGTATCAAAAAAGTCCTGTTCTATGCCACTTTTTATCTTGCAACAAAGATCAAAGCGGTACAGCCCGCCGCCGGATTTTTCCTGAGACGCCCAAAGCGTCAAATAATCGCCAAACACATACTTCAAAATCTCAATGCAGATCTGCTCATATTCGGTAAAATGCTTCTTCCCAGGCGGAATACGCAGCAATCTTTCCTTCCAGCTAAGCTCCTCTGCCTTTTTCTCCGGCTTCCCTGCTGTGATAGCCGGAACAGGGGGCTCTGGCTCAATGTGCTCAACCGAAAAATCCAGCGACGCAATAAATTCTGCCTTAATATCAGGAAAGGCTTCAAATATCCAAAGCAGATTTGAGACATCCCAAATATGGACGCCAAATTCCTTTTCACACTGTATTTTTTGCGATTGCGGCACCTCATTTGCAATAACCAAAATAGGTATTCCCTCAGACTTCAGCGGTGTCAGTCTCTGACAGGCCCTTATGATATTGAGCCGTGGCAGAACATTTCCTTTATACCACTTGATCTCAAAATATAAACTCTCATTTCCGTACCGTATCTCAAAATCCGCGTGATGGACATGATGCTCAGCCAGCTTTTCCACGCCGGAAACATCTGCATTCTTTTCTTCCAGCCTGGACAAATACCGGCCAAAAAGTTCTTCAAAGCGAAATGCCTGGGAGGCCTGCCGGCTTCTCCATGGATTATCTGCCAAAATATAGGCAAGCGCTCCGGCAGCCTGCCGGATGACAGACAGATTCCCAGAATATATTATTTTTCGGTAAAGCCACTGCCGATCTGTCTCTGCAAGAATAAAACTATCCGGAAAGCCTTTTAATCTGGCGGCTTCACGGTGAGTAATTTTTCGAATTCCCTGAGAATCACGGATCAATGGAATTTTCACAAAGTTCCACTGAATCCGTTCCGTCCACTGGTATTCCCTTCCAGCACAAAAATGGTTTCCCATTGTCCTGAATGTACTTTGCGTTTTCCGCGATTCCACGATAATACCACGGATCTGCCGGTTTGTTCCGTTGGAGAAATTCTTCCGGCCAATGCTTTTCCTCAAATTCCCGCCAGGAAAACTCAAAATTCCTGCCAAGTTCCCGATGAATTCCCACAACACAGCCCATCAGCTCCTGCACTGGAAAACCAGTTATCTGAGCTACGTCGACAAGGCTCCATGAAATCTGGTAAGCTCCCCCTGCCATCTTTTTCAAAAAATCCGGCAATTCTTTCTTCCTGAAAAAAGATGTATTGACAAAAAACAGAAATGCGCGCGGCTTACAGTATCCTAAAATATCATAAAGCTTTTTCATTTGAAGTTTTCCTTGCCCTGGGCCTTCTGGACACGGAAAGCATCTGCTGTCGAGAGAGCCGGAACTATATGCAAATGAGCTGCCAGCAAATCCGCCTCTGGAACAGATTTCGCGTCAATCTCCTCTAAGGGAAGCGGCTCAATCACCATATTCATATTCAGTTCATAGATAGACCGGGCCTTCTCGTCTGATTCGTAAGCCGCAGTAATTTTGAATCCAGACTGTTCCAGCCCAATAGATAATTCCCCTAACCCTGCATTGAGGACAACTGCTGTCAGCTGCATTTTCACAATTCCTCCTCTCTGAGGCTATTATACTGTATATCTCACACCAGGGCAACCTCTCTGCTTCCTGCATATACAGGCAGCGGATGGCATGAACAGGCACGCGCATATGAAAGACTGCCGATACCTGAAAGCGCTGGATGAGCCAAAGGCGCTGGCTCTTGCAAAAGAACAATACTTTTCTCCTTGACCGCCTCTCCCGGCGAAGGTATAATGTCGACAGATATTATACCTTCACCGCATGATTTGTGAGGAAAACGCTATGAACTATAAACTGCTTCTGGATACGGCTGTGACTGCCGGCGAACTGATGCTGGAAAACGGGGCCGAGACCTACCGGGTGGAGGACACCATGCACCGGATGCTCTCCCTTTCCCGGCTCCAGACCGCAGAGGTCTTCGTGACTATGACCGGCTTCGTGGCTACCCTGGATGACCCTTCGATCCATTCCCTGACGGTCGTGCGGCGCATCACGGACCGGGGAACCAATCTCGACATGATAGACCAGCTGAATACCATTTCCCGCAGGCTGTGTACCGGGGATCTGGAGCTGAAGGAAGCTTTCCGACAGGTAAGTGAGCTGAAAAAGCGGCCCTGGAAGCCCCAGGCCTTCCTGGTCTCCACTCCTGTAGTGACGGCTGCCTTCGCCCTGACCTACGGCGGCACCCTTCCGGAAGCCTTCGTCTCGGCTCTGACCGGGCTTGTCACCGCCGCCTGTCTCTACGCCTGCAGACGGCTTCGGATCCAAGCGTTTTTCGGGACGCTTTTGAGCGCCGCCGCAGCTTCCATGCTGGCCGCAGGGCTTTTCCGGGTGTTCCCGGGCTTTGGAAGCCTGGACGCCGTGGTCATCGCCTCCATCATGCCCCTGGTGCCAGGCGTCGCCATTACCAATGCGGTCTTTGACACCCTGCACGGTGATTACCTGTCCGGCACGGCGCGGATGCTTGAAGCCTTCGTGACGGCTGCGGCCGTCGCCATGGGGATCGGCATCGGCCTGGGCGTCAGCTGAGATTATCATCATTTGGAGGAATACGCCATGCTTTTGGAAATCGCAGGCTCTTTTCTGGCCGTGGTTGCCTTTTGCTTTATCTTAAATACGCCCCGCAGGCACATCCTGTTCGCCGGCCTTACGGGCGCGGCGGGCTGGGCCCTGTATCTGGTTCTGGAGACACGGGATATGGACGCCGGGGCTGCCACCTTTATCTCAGGCTGCCTCGCCTCCCTGTGCGCCCAGCTGCTGGCCCGGTTCCTGCGGACACCCGTCACGGTCTTCGTGATTCCCGGGATCCTGCCGCTGGTTCCCGGAGCGGGGATGTACCATATTGTAGATTCCATACTGCGTTCTGACGGGCTGGCTTCCTATTACGCTACGCAGACGCTGGTAGCCGCCGGCATGATTGCCATGTCCATCATTGTCATGGACGGTCTGTTCCGTCTGCTATTCAAGAAAAAAGGAGAAGCTTATGTGGATTGCCGATAACTGGAGCGATTACGAAATACTTGACACTTCAAAAGGAGAAAAGCTGGAGCGATGGGGCTCCTACCAGCTGGTGCGCCCCGACCCGCAGGTCATCTGGGACACGCCCCGGAAGGCCCCGGGCTGGAAACATCCCAACGGCCACTACCACCGCAGCAAAAAGGGCGGCGGCGAATGGGAATTCTTCAGCCTCCCCGAGCAGTGGAACATCTGCTATCCCCTCTGCGGCGGGAAACAGCTGACCTTCAACCTGAAGCCCTTCAGCTTCAAGCACACCGGCCTCTTCCCGGAGCAGGCCGCCAACTGGGACTGGTTCGGCCGCCTCATCCAGAACGCCGGGCGGCCCGTGAAGGTGCTGAACCTTTTTGCCTACACCGGAGGCGCCACCCTGGCCGCAGCCGCGTCAGGGGCAGCCGTCACCCATGTGGACGCCTCGAAGGGCATGGTCGGCTGGGCAAAGGAGAACGCCCGCTCCTCCGGGCTTGCCGAAGCGCCCATCCGCTGGATCGTGGACGACTGCGTAAAATTCGTAGAACGGGAGATCCGCCGTGGAAACCACTACGACGGCATTATTATGGATCCGCCTTCCTACGGCCGCGGCCCCAAGGGCGAGATCTGGAAGATCGAGGACGCCATCCATCCCCTGATCCGCCTCTGTGCCCAGCTTCTTAGCGATGACCCGCTCTTTTTCCTGGTGAATTCCTACACGACCGGGCTGGCCCCCGCCGTACTCACCTATATGATTTCCCTGGAGTTAAAAGCGTTCGGCGGCGCCGTCGATTCCCAGGAAATCGGTCTGCCCGTCACCTCCACAGGGCTTGTGCTGCCCTGCGGCGCAAGCGGGCGCTGGACGAAATAATGTACAATTATACAGGAGAGATACCTATGAGCGAATTGAAGATTGACAGACATCTCTATACCACAAGGCCAGACCCGAAAGGGCGTCTTCCGAAGGAAATGGCCGTCTACGACCTGTTGGAAAAGCTGGATATTCCTTTCATCCGCGTCGACCACGAGGCCGCCATGACCATCGAAGCCTGCCAGGGGGTGGACGAACTGCTGGGCATTGAGATCTGCAAGAACCTCTTCCTCTGCAACGCCCAGAAGACGAAATTCTACCTTCTCCTGATGCCGGGCGGCAAGCAGTTCAAGACGAAGGATCTGTCCAAACAGATCGGTTCCTCCCGTCTTTCCTTTGCCCCCGCAGAATATATGGAGAAATACCTGGGCGTCACCCCCGGATCCGCCACCCTCCTTGGCCTGATGCACGACCCAGACCGCCAGGTACAGCTGATTATCGACGAGGATGTGGCCGCTCAGGAGGAATTCGGCTGCCATCCCTGCATCAACACCTCCAGCCTGAAGCTGAAGACCAAGGATGTGCTGGAGAAGCTGATTCCTGCCCTGGGACACGAGCCGGTATTTGTGAAGCTGTAAATACATCTTAAAGACGATAAGCATCCAATAGGATCGTCTCCCATCTAATTGACACACTGGCAGGGCCCGGCGGAACGCCGGGCCCTGAATTATCTGAATTATCTATCTTATCCTGCCTTCTGTTCAGTCCTTCTCCTAATCGTCGATTCCGTACACGAATTCCAGCGTATCCTCGGCCGCGTCCAGCTTATCCTCCAGAAGATCCAGCTCGTGCTCTTTCAGGCGGTACTCATCGCGGGTCAGGCTGCCGTTTCTGTACTGGAACTCCAGGTCATCCTCATAATACTCCAGCTCACGGTCGATCGCGTCCTCTTCCTGCTTCAGAGTAAAGTAATTCTCCAGCGTCTTCTGAGCAGAGGAAGCAGCATCCTCATCCACCTTCGCCACATAGGCTTCTACCTTCTCTGTCAGTTCCTCAAAGGTAGGGGTCGTCACTGCACTGGTATTGCCTGCCGCCGCTGTGTCTGCCGCCCCTGTGGAAGCTTCTGCCGTCTGGTCAGCCGACGTATCTGCCGCTGCGTCTGTGGAAGTATCTGTGGAAGTATCTGCCGCCGCGCCCGTAGAAGCTTCTGCCGCATCATCCACCGAAGCATTGGCTGCGTCATCCGCCGTGTCCGCCGCGCTGCTGTTCTCCAGCTCCGTCACCTGCTGCTCCAGCTGGGCGATCTGCTGCTTCAGCTGCTCTGTCTCGCTGTTCGTCCCGCCTGCGCATCCTGCCAGTACCAGTACTCCGATTAAACCTGCCGCCGCTAATAATTTCTTTTTCATATTCATGTCCTCTCTTTCTTCTATGTTTTGAGTTTTCCGCCGCCCTGCAGCGGGTATTTATTTATCTGGGTGTCTCCCTTTGATGAGTCTATCCTATCCTGTGAAAATTAAAGGAAAATTAAAACAGAAAATTTTCGCGGGAAAAATTTTTTAATGCTATTTTCATCTAAATCTTTTATAATGAAGGCAGAAAAAGGACGAGAAGCCCTGCAGCAGAAAGGATGAGTATAAATGAGACTTTTAGTCGTGGAAGATGAGATTCATTTGCAGACTATTATAAAGAAGCGCCTGATAAAGGAACATTACAGCGTGGACGCCTGCGGCAATGGACTGGAGGCCCTGGATTACCTGGCAGTCTCGCCCTACGACGCCATCATTCTCGACATTATGATGCCGGGACTCTCCGGCCTGGATGTCCTGAAGCGCATCCGGGCGGAGGGGAACCAGGTGCCGGTGCTTTTCCTGACTGCCAGGGACGGCATCGACGACCGGGTAAAGGGCCTGGACTGCGGGGCGGATGATTATCTGGTGAAGCCCTTCGCCTTTGAGGAGCTGCTGGCCCGCCTGCGCGTCATGCTGCGGCGCACCGCCGGGAACAGCCACACCACCGATGAACTGACGCTGGCAGATCTGACCATCAATATGAAGAGCCATCAGGTCGCCCGGGGCGGACACGCCATCGAGCTTTCCGGAAAGGAGTATGCCGTCCTGGAGTATCTGATGCGCAACCAGGGGCACGTCCTCTCCCGGGAGCAGATCGAGCAGCACGTATGGAGCTTCGACTACGAGGGCGGCTCCAACATGGTGGACGTCTACATCCGGTACCTGCGCCGGAAAATCGACGAGGGCTTTGAGCAGAAGCTGATTCACACGGTCCGGGGAGCCGGATACGTCATGAGGACATAGCCTATGAGACAAATCGGAGGAAAATATTATTCCCGAAAGGGTCTTTCCATCAAGCAGAAGGTGACGATCTGGTACGCCTGCATGCTGGTTTTAATCGTCCTGCTTCTGTTCGGTTTTATCCTTACGATTTCCAGGAATCTCCTGCAGAGGGAATCCGATTCACGGCTGGAGAAAATTGTACTGGACTTTATAGATGACATTGACTTTGAATACAACTGGTATGAGCTGGATGATGACATCCGCTTTTACGAAGACGGCGTAATTTTCAGCCTGTACGATGAACAGGGACGGCTGACGGCGGGCAGCGTCCCTACCAATTTCCCGGCGGATACCGTCCTGAAGGCTTATTCTTTCCAGACCTTTTCCACCGCCGGACACAACTGGTCTGTCTATGACGCGGCCCTTCCCTACGGCGACGGGAAAATCCTGTGGATACGCGGTATTCTCCAGACAGAGACTCTGTTTTCCGTGGAGCGGACCATGTTCCTGGTTCTGCTGGTTGCCTGCCCTCTTCTGATCGCGCTGGCGCTGCTGGTGGGCTATTCCATCACACGGCGGGCCTTTCTTCCCATCCAAGAAATCCGCCGGACCGCGGAAACCATAGGCGCCGGCAGCGACCTCTCCGCCCGCATTTCCACCGAGCGGACCCAGGGTGAGATCCGCCAGCTGGCCGAAACCTTCAATGAAATGTTTGAGCGCCTGGAAACCTCTTTCGAGCACGAGCGCCAGTTCACGTCGGACGCCTCCCATGAGCTGCGCACCCCTGTGGCTGTCATCATCTCCCAGGCGGAGTACGCCCTCCTCCCGGACGCCACAGCAGAGGAACAGCGGGAAGGTCTGGCGGTGATTCTGGAACAGGCCGGAAAAATGTCCACCCTGATTTCCCAGCTTCTGCTGCTGGCACGGGCTGACAACGGCACCCAGCAGCTGTCCATGGTTTCCACGGATCTAAGCCTCCTGGCTGAGGAGGCCGCGGAACAGTGCCGCGGCTCTGCCCTGCAGCGCCAGATCCGACTGGAGCTGGAAATCCAGCCAGACGTAATTGTGGAGGGCGATCCGGAAAGTCTCTCCCGCGTCATTCGCAATCTTCTGGAAAACGCCATCCAGTATGGCAGAACCGGCGGCTTTGTAAAGCTCACTCTGGCTGTGCGGGAGGATGCTGCAGTGTGCAGCGTGCAGGACGACGGCATCGGTATTTCCGCCGAGGATCTGCCGCGCATCTGGCAGCGGTTCTACCGGGCCGATCCCTCTCGCAATCCCTCCGGCAGCAATACGGGCCTGGGCCTTGCCCTCGTAAAATGGATCGTGGAGGCCCACCACGGCCCCATCAGCGCAGAAAGCACGCCCGGCCAGGGAAGCTGCTTTACCTTCCGCCTTCCTTTACACCAGGAAGCTCCCTGAAATATCCAAAAATCGGGGAGGCGCGCTTTGCGCCTTCCCTTCCACACCAAGAGGAGGCTGCCGCACTGATGATGCGGCAGCCTCCATTTTTTCATATCAGGAACCCTTCCTATCTTTTCTCAGCAGCAGCGGCAGAACATGCAAAACAGCTGCGCCAGGCAGAAGCTGCGGCAGAACCTGTCCATCCCTTCCGCCTCCCGCTGAAAATCTCTTCCATTCTGATTATAAGTATTCTCCGCGTACCGGAAGGACTGAAGCGTCCTCTGGTACAGGGGATTATTAGGCTCCAGCTGGATTGCCTTCTGAATCTGGGAGACTGCCAGCATCTGGTTATTGAGCCCATAATTGGCCAATGCGCTTAAATAATACCATCTGGCGTTCCGAGCGGCTCCCGGCATAGCGTTCAGAGTCGAATCTGCATACTGATACCGGCCCATATTAATAAAATCAATGGCCTGCCGGATGTCCTGGCTGTCTCCCGCCATGGGACGCGGCTGTTCCGGCCCCATGCGCATCCCCCAGAAGCCGCCGAAGAAATCCTCGAAGCTTCCAAAGCCGCCGAAAGGATCCTGACCATAGCCGCCATTCCCATAAGAACCGTTTCCATAGGTGCCATTGCCATAGGAACCCTGCTGGCCATAACCGCCGGAAAATCCCCGCTGTCTTCGGTATTTCTCCGGATTGTTCAGCATATCATAGGCTTCATTGATCTCATTCATCTTCTCCGCCGCGTGGGGATCGTTCGGGTGAAGATCCGGATGGTATTCCTTCGCTTTTTTTCTGTATGCCTTTTTTATCTCTTCCTTTGTAGCGTCCCTGGATACGCCAAGAACTCTGTAGGGATCGTCAACCATGATCCTTCTCCTTCCCCCGCAGCTTCGCGTAATACTGCTGCCATACTCCCCCGTACAGAATGTTCCGCAGCAGGTGCGCGTCCTGCACCAGCGGAAGCCTCTCAAATACCTCCATGGCGTTTCCAAGAGGAAGGCATAAGATTTCCTCCATCTCCTCCGGTTTCCTGCCCATTTTAAACAGCGGATTATAATTCCGGTTCCGGAAATCCTTTTTATAATCCAGGGTAGCGTCCATCAGATAAATAAACCGCCCAAGCTCATAGCCAAAGGTCCTTAAGCTGTTGCTCCAAAAATCCTCCTGGCTGACAAAAAGTTCAGACAGCATCCGCCCAGAACAGTTGACAGCCTCATCCGGGTTGGCATTCCTGTCCCGCTCAATCAGCCCCAGTTCCTGAATGCTTGCGGCGATGGCCTGGCACTGCCTCGGGTAGGCCTTCTCCACTTTTTTGTAAGCCCCGCGTATCTTGCCGGCATACCACCGCCTGCTGCTCTTCTTCTCATCCTTCCAGTCGTCCAGCGCCTTGAAATACGCCAGAGCCACTGTCATATCCGCCGCGTAATCCGTAAACCGATTCGTTATGCTCGTCCGGATCTTCAGCGGATGGACGCTGCAGCGGAACTGCTCCGCCTTTTCCTCGGGTTCATACAGGGAAGAAAGAAAAAGAACTGCGAATGTCATGTCATAGCTGAGGCTCAGACGTTCCAGCTCTCCGTACCTTGATTTCAGATTTCTGCACAGGCCGCAGTACACGCCCTGATAGCGCTCCAGTTCTTCCCTGGAAAGCTTCGAGCGGTTGCACTCGATATATCCAAACATTCGCTCACTCCTTCAACGCCTCCCCTGCCGACATATGCTTACATCATCTATGTCACATGCTCCAGGCTGCCTGCTTTCTGCCGCAGGAGGATAGTTCTGCGAATTTATCATGCTGTCCTTCTGAGATCTTAGCACGTATGGGATCAATGTCAATCCCTTTCACAATTCTTTTATATATTTTCCGGTTTTTTCATAAATAAGCACATAAAAAGGACAGGAAACATCTATGCGTTTCCCATCCTTTTCTCCGGCTTGTTTTAAATCTCTTTTACGCGCCCCTTTTCAATTAAGGGCAGCATTGATGTGCCAAGTGACAATATGCTTGTACACCGACGCTATGCTCTTTTTATCCTACACCCCCAGCTTCGCTCTCCTGCTCTCCTCCGCCGTGTTGAAGGTATAGGAGGGCGTATATCCCGGCAGAGGCTTGATTCTCTGATGGTAAGCGTCCAGGAACCATTCCGCCTGGGGGAAGAATTCTTTCTCCAGCTCATAGATGGGCGTGATCCAGTTGCGGGCGCCCAGGGTGATGACCGGGGCATCCAGATAATCGAAGGCCATACTGGTGATATGTTCCGCGAAATCATTGATGACGGAATTTCTCTGGCAGGCGTCGCTGGCCACCATGATTTTGCCTGTCTTCTTCACCGACGCAATCACTTTGTCATAGTTGAACGGCACGATGCTTCTGGCGTCGATCACTTCTACGCTGATGCCAAATTCCTTCTCGAAGCGCTCCGCAGCCTCCAGCGCCCGGTATAAGGTCACGCCGATGGTCAGGATCGTCAGATCCGAGCCTGTTCTCTTAATATCCGGCTCCCCGATGGGAATCTCATAATACTCCGCAGGCACGCCTTCCTCTCCGTGGAAGAGCTCCCCCTTTCCATAGAGAGACTGGCTTTCCAGGTAAATCACCGGATCGGTTCCGGCCATAGCCGCGTTCAAAAGGCCCTTTGCGTCGTAGGGCGTCACAGGGTACACCACCTTCAAGCCCGGCACATGGGCGCAGAGGCTGGACCATTCCTGGGAGTGCTGGGCTCCGTACTTGGAACCCACGCCCATGCGGACTGTCACCGACATCTTCAGCTGCCCCGCCGTCATAGCCTGCCACTTGGCAAGCTGGTTGAAAAGCTCGTCCCCGGCGCAGACCATGAAGTCCGCGTACATCAGCTCTGGCACGCAGCGGCCGCCCAGCATGGCGTAGCCCACGGAAGCGCCGATAATCGCCGATTCTGAGATAGGAGCGTTAAAAAGCCGCTCGTAGGGCACGGACTTCTCCAGGCTCTTGTAGGCGCCGTAGGCGCTGCCCCAGTCACGCAGATCCTCACCGAAGGAGATCAGCGTGGGATCCTCATAAAACTTGTCCAGTATCGCCTCGAAGATGGCGTCACGGATCTGTACTACGGCTGCGGAGGGCAGTTCTTTCCCATCTTTTATCCCTGTGCGGCTCTTCTTCTGAATCTGCTGCCAGCGCGGATTTTCTTCCTTCGGGGCGAGAACCCTCGGCTCGCCCTCTGCCATCTTAGGCAGATGCTGGTTGGAGAAAATATACTGCTCGATGGACTGCGGGCGGTCTTTCAGATTCATCCGCGGAGAAATCCCGTCATCGGTGGCAAGCTTAAAGGATTCCAGATTAATCTGATGCACCTTCGCTTTCATCTCATCGATCTCTGCCTGGGTCATGACGCCGTTTTCCACCAGCTGTCTTGCGTAGTCCGCCAGGGCGTCCTGATCCTCCCAGGCCTGGATTTCTTCCTTCGTCCGGTTCGGGTTGGCGTCGGAGGTGGAATGGCCGCAGAAGCGGTAGGTGATCACGTCCAGAAGGGCCGGTCCCCTGCCCTCCAGCAGCAGCTTCTTCTGCCGCTTTACCGCGTCGATTACGGCAAAGACATTGAAGCCGTCCACACGCTCCGCATGCATCTCCTCCGGATTGATGCCCGCGCCGATGCGCGCCAACACGTCGTAGCCCATGGTCTCGCCGCAGGTCTGTCCACCCATGCCGTAGCCGTTGTTGTTGAAGTTAAAAAGAACGGGAAGCCCGCCCTTATCGTCCCAGAGCGTCCGGTACTGATCCATGGAGGCAAAGCACATGGCTTCATAGACCGGGCCTCTGCCTGCCGCCCCGTCGCCCGCGTTGGCGATGGTAATTCCCTTTTCATGGGCAATCTTCTTGTGGAGGGCCGCTCCTGTGGCAATCGGCGCGGAACCGCCTACGATCGCGTTGTTCGGATAGACGCCAAAGGGGATGAAAAAGGCGTGCATGGAGTTGCCAAGCCCCTTCGCGAAGCCGTTCTCCCGCCCAAAGATCTCTGCCATGATGCCATACAGATAAAAGCGCAGGGCCAGCTCTTTCGTCGTGCCTGTAAAGCCTTTTTCCACGACCCGGAGCTGGGCGCCGCCGCTGGATTCTTCCATAATCTCCATCAGCCTGCTATCGTCTATTTTCCGCAGGGTATTTAAGCCCTTGGCGATCAGCTCCCCATGGCCTCTGTGGGTCCCGAAGATAAAATCATGTTCATCCAGGGCGAAGGCCTGGCCCACGGCTGCCGATTCCTGCCCGATGCAAAGATGGGCCGGGCCGGAATAATTGTACGCGATATCGCAGTATTTTCCCGTCAGGCGCAGATCCTGCATCATAGTCTCGAACTCGCGGATGGACAGCATATCATACAGGATGTTTTTCAGTTCCTCGTCCGTGTACTCGTCCCGGACATCCTTCATCCTTTTCTGGTACTGGTTGACCGGGATATCCTGGAACGTCACCTTGGACGGCTTTCTTCTTTCATTTGGATCGATAAAAATCTGTTTTGCCATTTTAACACTTCCTCCTTCACAGTTCAGGAAAGCAGGGCTTCCCGGATGATTTCACATACGGTCGGATGCGGGAATACGGTACGCAGGATGGCCTCTGCAGGGATCTTATTCTGGATCATCAGCGCCAGCGCGTACACGTATTCCGACGCATAGGAAGACATGAGGGCCGCGCCAAGGATGATATTCTTTTTCGTATCCAGGATAAGCTTGCAGACGCCGCTGCTCATGCCATTTTCCGCCACATGGCGGCCGCTGAAATTGATGGAAACCTTTTTTACCGTGTAATCGATGCCTGCAGCCTTCGCCTGCTCCTCGGACATTCCCACAAAGGCGGCTTCCGGGTTCGTATAGACCACGCCGCAGATGGCGTCATAATTCATAGGATCTTTCTTTCCCAGGATATGGCTGACCGCCGCTTCCCCTTCCCGGTATCCCACATGCGCCAGCATCACCTTTCCGTTCACATCCCCGATGGCGTATATGCCGGGCACATTCGTCCGCATATACTCGTCCGTGACGACAGCCCCTCTTTCAATCTGGACGCCAAGCTCCTTTAAGCCCTCTATCTGGCTGGCCGGGCGGCGTCCCACGCACATCAGCACCTTATCGTAAGCTGCCGACTCCTCTTTCCCATCTTTTTGGAAGACTACTTTGCCGCCTGCAATCTTTGTGACGCTGCTGGAAAGATGGAAAACGACGCCCTTCTTCTCCATTTCCTTCTGCAAAAGCCGGCTTACCTCCCGGTCGTTCGCGCCCAGGACTTTGTCCAGCATTTCAATCACGGTCACTTCCGAGCCTATTTCCCGGAAGTAGGCCGCCATCTCAAAGCCGATCACGCCGCCGCCCACGATCACCAGCTTTCCGGGCACTTCCTTCAGATCCATAATCTCATTGCTGGTCAGGATCTCCCCTGAAGCCAGTCCCTCCTTCACGCCTTCTATGGGCGGGACGGAAGGCACGGAGCCTGTGGCAAGGATGAGGTTCCGGCCTGCATAAGTCTCCTCTCCTGCCGTCACCAGAAGCTTTCCGTCCTTCCTTGAAAGCCTTGCCTCTCCTTCTGCCACCTGAACCTTGCACTGCCGCAGGCTGGAGGCCACGCCCTGTACCAAAGTCTTTACGACCTCATTCTTTTTCTCCACAGCCGCTGCATGGTCGAAGAACACCGGACCGGCGGACACGCCGAAGGGTTCCCCTGCCCCGCTGGCATAATGGTACATCTTGGCGGCATACAAAAGGGCTTTCGTGGGAATGCAGCCCACATTCAGGCAGGTACCCCCAAGCTTTGCCTTTTCCACAAGGAGTACGCTCAAGCCATGGCGCGCCGCGTATTCTGCGCTGTTGTATCCGGCGGGGCCGCCGCCGATGACGATGACATCAAATTCCTTCACGCTTTTTTCCTCCTTTTTTACGGTCACTCATCCAGCCATTCTTCGATGGTTTCCAGGTTCTCACAGAGCTTTTTTAAGAACCGCGCCCCAGGGCCTCCGTCCACGTAACGGTGGTCGATGGTCAGGGACAGGGAGCAGGCAGGATAGCACAAAAATCCTTCCTGTGTCTTCTTTACCGCGTAATCAATGGCTCCCACGCCCAGGATGCCCACCTGGGGCGGGTTCAGCACCGGCGTAAAGCTGCGGACGCCGTAAGAGCCCAGATTTGTCACGGTAAAGGTGGCGTCTTTTAGCTTGTCCGGGGAAATGTTTCCCTGCCTGCACTCTGCGGCCAGGCTTTTGAGTTCATCCGAAATTTCTTTCAGGCTCTTCGTATCCGCGGCCGGAATCGTCGGCACCATCAAACCGCGCTCGGTATCGACCGCCACGCCCAGATTCACATCCGCGAACTCCGCCGCTTCCTCGTCGCTTATCATCCAGGCGTTCATATAGGAAAAGTCCTTCAGCGTCCTGGAGACGCCATACAGAATCAGGTCTCCGATCGTCACGCCCTTCCTCTCTCCTTGTTCCTGCTTGAACTTCGCCCGGAGTGCCTGGATCTCGGAAGCGTTAAAGACAGCGTTTAAGGTAAGCTGGGCCGTAGACTGCAGGGAATGGAGCATATTCTGGGCGATCACCCGACGGATCTTCGAAAGCTTCACGATCCGTTTCTCCCCGAAACTTCCCTGGATCTCCGGCTTTCGTCCTTTTGCCATGAAGCGTAAGATATCCTCCTCCAGGATCCGGTTTTCTGCCCCGGATGGCAGGATTGCCCGAAATTCTGTAATCCCATTCTGCTCCGCCAGCCTGCGCGCCCTGGGAGAGACCCCTTTCTTTTCCTGGGCCAGGCCTGCGCCGGACAGGCCGCTCGTCCCCGTACCTGGAGCCGCGCCCTGCTGCCCTGCCTGACCAGACGGCTGCGCGCCCGGCGCCCCTTCTCCAGGCAGGTTTTCCTGCAAAGCAGTTTCTTTTTCCGGCTGTGCCGTCTGCTCAGGCTCCGGGACCGCCTCCCCCGGCTCCCCAATCACGCAGACCGGGGCGAGTACCGGGACGACCGAATAATCCCCGTAATACTTCTTCAATACCGTTCCAGCAAACTCAGAATCCACATCCATCGTGGATTTGTCCGTCTCAATACAGAACAGTTTATCGCCTGCCGCTACCTGATCCCCTTCCTGCACATACCACTGGGACAGAAGGCTGGTGTCTTCATTTAGGGACAGCCTTGGCATGATCACACTATCTGCCATTTTATCACTCCTTTACGTTTAATTTTATTTTCCTTCTAATCAAAACCATATTTCTTCTTTCATACCTTGATTATAGTTTTGAAATATTTCAAAGTCAATTTTCGTGTATTTTCTTTTAGTTTTGTTTTGATATTTCATCCTTGATTTATCTGGATGCTGTGGTATACTTTCTGTATAGGGCTGCATTTGTCCCGTACGTTTTTGAAAGGGGAACATGGAATATGGTATTCGCAAATGAACGGCATGAACAGATTCTGAAGCTTCTGGAGGAAAAGAAAAAAATGTCTGTGGCTGAGCTAAGCGGCATTTTGGGGGTCTCCGAGGTCACTGTGCGCAAGGATCTGGAAGCCCTGGAGCGGCAGAAAAGCCTCACCCGCACCTTTGGCGGCGCCCTCTTCCTGGAGCCTCCCAAGCCTGCCAGCTCCTGCTCGATTCCCCCGGAATCCCTGGACGACTACGGGCGTAAGCAGGCCATCGGGGCGCTGGCAGCCGCCCTGGTGGGAGATGAGGACTTCATTTTTCTCGGCCCTGGCTATACCTGCCTTGAGGTGGCCAAGAACCTGAAATCCAAGAACCGCCTGGCCATCACGACCATGAATGTCTCCGCCTGCATCGAACTGGCTGACACGCCGGAATTCAACGTGATGCTGGCCCCCGGCAGCTTTACAAAAAGAAACGGAACCTATTACGTGACAGGTTCCGTACTCATCGACTACTTTTCAGATTCTTATTTTGATAAAATTTTTCTCACCATGGACGGCATCTCCCTGACGAGGGGCTTCTCTGTGCTGGACGATATCACGGCCCGGATCTTCCATGTACTCCTGAAGCACACCAGCCAGGTCATCGTCTGCGCCGCCAGCGGGAAATTCGGCAAAAGCGCCATGGCGCCCTTAGGCCCTCTTTCCATCGCGGACGTCATCGTGACAGACCGCCCGGTACCCGAGGAATACCGGCGCCGCCTGGAGGAAGAGGGAGTGCGGATTCTCTGGCCAGAGTAATCCGCATTCCTGGAAACATTTCTTCCGGCCTAATCTTCCAGCCCCGGCATCACGCCAAGCCTTACGGAAGGTTTGGTCTTCCCATGGAAATCGCTTCCTGCCGTCTTCTGAAGGCCCAGTCCGTCCGCGATCTTGCTATAGTACTCTACCTGCTCCAGGCTGTGGTAACTGCTGTACACCTCCAGGCCCGCCACGCCCCGTTCCTTCATGTACCGGATTAATTCCGGCCGTTTTCCGATGTTCTGTCCCGGATGCGCGACCACCGTGACTCCTCCCGCCTTCTCCAGAAGCCTCTGCATCTCCTCAAAGGGACTGTATTCCACGGCTGCATAGGCAGGCTTTCCCGGCGAACACACATCCCAGTAAAAATTTACAAAAGGATTGTCGCTCCTATGTCCCCCGGGATAGAACTCCTTCATAAGGGGATGGGTTCTGTTGCGCGCTTCCCGCAAAGCCGCCTCGCCAATCATCTCCCCCGTCACTACGCCCTGCCAGGAATGCTCCAGGACAAAGTCTGCGTCAAAGACAATCCCTGTCTCAAGCACGAGACGTATTCTTTTTTCCGACGCTTCCCGCTCTTTCTCCAGCACTTCTTCTTCCATCCGGCGAAGATCCCCGTCCTCCGGATCGATTCCATATCCGAGAAGGTGGATATTGATTCCTTGGCACATACAGTCCATCTCTACTCCGGGAATCAGGCGGATCCCCAGTTCTGCCGCCCGCGCCGCAGCCTCCTTCACGCCCCTGGCGCTGTTATGATCCGTCAGGGATACTGTCGTAAGCCCAGCCTGATAGCACAGCTCCATAAGTTCTGCTGGTGTATAGGTTCCGTCGCTGCTGTAAGTAGAATGCATATGCAGATCCACATGGCTCATCTGTCGTTTTTTTCCTCCCCCCACATATCCCGGTTTTTTATTACCTTAGTACTCAGCTTTTCTTCGCACGCGTATCAGCCAGTACGGAAACCACAATGATGACACCCTTGAACACCTGCTGCCAGTACGTGTTGATGCCGACCAGCGTCATGCCATTTGTCAGCACGGTCAGAAGCAGGACTCCTACGATGGAGCCGATAATCTTTCCCCGGCCGCCTGACATACTGGTGCCGCCTACGACGGCTGCCGTAATACAGTCCATCTCAAAGTTCTGGCCGGCAGAAGGCTGCCCGGAGCCAAGCCTCGCCACTACGATAAGGCCCGCGATGGACGTAAGTACTCCCATAATCATATATACGATCACCTTGACCTTCACCACTGCGATGCCAGACCAGCGGCTGGCCTCCATGTTGCCGCCCACCGCGTAGATATAGCGCCCGAAGCGAAGCTTCGTCGTCAACAGTACGCCAAAGACAATCACCACCAGCATAATAATGACAGGGATCGGCACAATTCCCACATAGCCAGTTCCAATCTGCGTAAACGCGTCGCTGCTCCAGACGACAGAATTTCCACCCGTCACGATATAGGCCAGGCCGCGCAGCACTGTCATGCTCGCCAGCGTAGCGATAAAACCTGGAAGCCTGCCCACCGCGCACAGCACTCCGTTCACCGCGCCGACTACCAGGCCTGTCAGAAGCGCCGCCAGGACAGCCAGCACCACATTGTCTGTGGACTTGCACACCATAGCGCCTACAAGCCCCGACGCGCATACCAGTGAACCGGCCGAAAGATCAATTTCACCGATAATAATAACCATAGTCATTCCCACTGTGGCAATCGCCGTATAGGACGCCTGGCGGAGTATATTTGTGATATTATTCATGGAAATAAACTGGGAGTTCATGGCAGTCCAAACGATGCAAAGGAGAATGACCACACCTACCAGCAGCAGCTCCCTAAAGGAGCTGATATTGATTCTTTTACTCTTACTCATTCTTTCATACCTCCAAATGCGGCCTGCATGATGCTGTTCTTGCTGGCCTCCTCGATAGAAAGCTCCCCGGTAATGCTTCCTTCGTGCATGACAATCACCCTGTCGCTGACTTTCTGGATTTCCGCCATCTCTGAGGAAATCATGATAATGCTCTTGCCCGCCTCTGTCAGCTTTCGCATCAGGGCATAGATCTCGCTCTTGGCGCCTACATCAATGCCGCGCGTAGGCTCGTCCATAATCAGGATATCCGGAGCCATAGCCAGCCATTTGGCGATAACCACCTTCTGCTGGTTTCCTCCGCTTAATTCTTTGACCTCCTGCTCCTCGTCACGCAGTACAATTCCCAGATCGCTGACATAGGTTCCGGTAATGTCTTTCAGCGTTTTTTTCTGCAGCACCGCGCTTTTGAGCTGTCCCAGCTTCGAGATCAGCATGTTATCCCGGATACTCATCCCCATAATCAGGCCAAGGCCCTTTCTGTCCTCCGGTACAAGTCCAAGACCTGCGTTAATCGCGTCGCGCGGGCAGGAGATCTTCACCTTATTCCCCTGAATATAGATTTCTCCCTCTCCTATGGGGTCAATTCCAAAAATCACCCGGGAAAGCTCCGTCCTTCCGGCTCCCACAAGCCCGAAGAAGCCAAGGATTTCTTTCTCATACAGTTTGAAGCTCACTGGTTCTGCTCCCGGAAATACCGTCACATTCCGGACTTCCAGAACCGCCTTATCTTTATTGATATAATCGCTCGTGCGCTGTTTTCCCTCTTCCAGATCACGTCCAATCATCATCTTGATCAGATCCGCCTCTGTCACATCCTTCGTCTCTACCGTATCAATGTAGGTTCCGTTCCGGAAAACTGTAATACGATCCGACAGTTCGAATACTTCCTCCATACGGTGGGAAATATAGACGATGCAGACGCCCTTTTCCTTCAACTCCCGGATAATCTCAAACAGGGTAGCTGATTCTGTCTCGGAAAGGCTTGCTGTGGGTTCGTCAAATACTACGACTCTGGCATCAAAGGATAACGCCTTGGCGATCTCTACACACTGCTTCTGCCCACAGCTAAGGGCTGCCACCGTCGTATGGGGATCCACGTCCAGCTTGACTTTCTTTAGCTCTTTCTTTGCCGCCTCATATAAGGTCTTTTTGTCTATGACCGTCGCAGCCCCGACAGGTTCCCTGCCTATAAAAATATTTTCCGCGATATTCATATTTTCCAGGAGATTCAGTTCCTGGAATACCATGCTCAGACCAGCTTTTTGGGCCATCAGGGGCGACTTCATTTCCACAGGCTTCATTTGCCCGCTTACTTCGTCCCGCAGGTACATCTGGCCCTCATCCTTGGTGTAGACGCCGGTCATGATCTTCATCAGCGTAGATTTCCCGGCTCCGTTTTCACCCATCAGGGCGTGGATTTCACCTTTCCGAAGCTCAATCTGAACATTATTAAGGGCCTTGATTCCCGCGAAGGCTTTCGAGATTCCCTCCATTCTTACAACTGTTTCAGACACATTTTCACCTCTTTTTAATGAGAGGGTGCCACAAAAGCCTTTTCTTTTTCACTTCGACTTTTGGACACCCTCACCTTACATGCTTATATCAGAGTCTTCCGGCATAAGCCCGTTTCAACCGTTTTCATCCGAAAAACGCTACTCTACTTCTACTCCATAGGCAGCCTCGCGGTCAATGAACTCCTGGATATTATCCTGGGTCATATACTCTACCGGCACCTCGATGAACTCTTCCACTGTCTCGCCGTTTGCCCAAGCGATCGCCTGCTCTACCGCGATATAGCCCATCTGGTAGGGATCCTGGGACACGCCTACGTCAATCTGGCCGTCACGGATAGCCGCCATAGTCTCAGCCGTAGCATCTACGCATGTCAGGATCATGTCGCCGTCCAGGCCCGCTCCTGTCACCGCGCTCAAGATTGCCATTCCGGAGTTCTCATTGACGCCTACGAACGCATCAATATCCGGATGTGCCTGCAGGATAGTCTCTGCGGACGCCAGGGCGTCGTCGCGCTCTACAGCCGTCTGCTGCTCTGCGACTACCTCGATATTGGATCCCTCAATCGCCTCATAGAAGCCATTTGTCCTGTCCTGAAGGGAGGTCACGCTGATTCCGTCGATGATGGCAATCTGGCCTTCGCCGCCCAGCTGATCTACGATATACTCTCCCAGAAGACGTCCTACTTCTACATTGTTGGAAGCTACGTACGCTGTGGAGCCTTCGCAGTCGATGTCCATAGTAATAACAGCGATCCCAGCGTCATTTGCTGCTGCTACCGCGTTCACTACGCCTGCGGAATCATAAGGATTCAAAAGGATTACATCACAGCCCATGGTAACCAGGTTCTCTATCTGAGATACCTGAGTCTCGAGGGAACTGTCAGCCGCCAGGATATTTAAGTTCTCAATCCCGTATTCCTCGCAGGCTGCCTCGATACCGAGCTGCATCGCCACGAAGAACGGATGTACATTCTGTCCGAAAGATACGCCAATCGTGAGTTCGGAGGCATCCGTACTCTCTGCTGTCTCTTCTGTATCTGCTGTCTCCTCTGTGTTTTCAGTTTCTGTAGTCTCTTCCGTTTCTGCTGTATCTGCCGCAGGAGTTTCCTCTTGGCCGCCGCAGGCTGCCAGGGAAAGGGTCATAACTGCCACGAGAAGCATTGCTAACATTTTCTTCTTCATACTTTATTTCTCCCATCGGGGGCTATTCCCGGGTCGCAGTCGGGAGGCGCCCCCTTATCTCTCAAAAAAGGATTTTTTTTGCCGTTTCTACTGTTTTTTCGTTCCAAAATATGCTAATATAGGAAAGGTATGTAATCTCTGTGCTTACAGCTGTGCTCCACCCTTAATGTTGCGCGGCGCAAGCGCGATCTTTCCAAGAATTGCATACTGTGACGCATGGCCTGCTGCTGGTATATTGCCCGGAACGCAATGAATTGTAGAGTAAGCGATGGTCGCAAACTTGATCGCTTCTTTATATTCTGGCGGAATGCCAATATCAGCAGAGGTTGTCACTTTAATATTGGACGGAACTCTTGCCTGGATCTCTTTCATGATCTGGGGGTTCCTGGTTCCGCCGCCGCTTGCGTAAAGGTACTTGGTACTCTTGATAATATCCTCCGGGATATTGTCGATCATGCTCTTGGCCACTGCGGCTCCTGTGAACGCGCAGGCAGTCGCGATAATGTCTTCCTTCGGAAGATGCTTGAATTTTTCAATCACGCTGTCGATGTACTCTGCGCTGTAATCTGCGATCCAACCGGAGCGGGGTACCGGCCTGTCGAAGAACGGATGATGCATAAAGTGGTCGAGAAGTTCGTCGTTTACTTTTCCGCTTGCCGCGATCTTTCCATCCTTGTCGTATTCTACGCCAAACAGCTTCCTGCACATATAATTGGAAATTACGTTACCCGGGCCGGTATCAAAGCCATACATCTTTCTTCTGTCACTGCAGCCCACATGGAGATTAGCGATTCCGCCGATATTCAGCGTCATAGACGGATGGTCGTCCTTGCGGAACAGGATGAAATCTAAATACGGCATCAGGGGCGCCGCGCTTCCGCCAAAGGTATGGTCTGCCGCCCGGAAATGGGTGACCGTATCGATGTTCGTCAGGTTCGCGATGACAGAGGTATCGCCCATCTGCATACCTGCCGGGTACGGTCCGTTCAGCCAGCGGTGCGGCCAGTCTGCCTTCTGCTCTTCTGTCATCTCCGCGATAGCCTTATGATCCGGCTGCTCCTGATAAATGGTCTGGGTATCCAGTCCAAGTACTTTGATGTCCTTAGAGTCAATGTTGTTCTCTTTCATGAACTGCACCGCTTTCTCCGCAAATACGGCCCCGCAGATGTAGTTCAGACGGTTCAGGCCAATCATGTCCACCTTGTTGTCAAAAGAGGCAGTCACGATCTCCCTCACATCATCCGGCCAGTCGTAAGATCCTCCGCAGATAAAGCGCGGTTTTTTCGGAAAACCGTCTTCATCCATTTCTGTCTCTGCAAGCACAACGTCAATCCCGTCAAAGGATGAGCCGCTGTTCATGCCCATAATCAAGTCCATACTAATTCCTCCTTCTTTTTGTTTTTTCTATAGCAGCCCGCCTGGGGCCTTACTATCGATCTAATTTTACCCCCCCCCAGGCTCATTTCTGGGTGTCCCGCAGGATTTCCGGATTACAAGCTGGGTGCTGACTTGCTGTGTATAAATGGGACTTTGGGGATTTTCCATCAGCTCAAACAGGCGGTTCACAGCTCGTTTTCCAATTTCATCCACTCTCTGTACGACAGTAGTGATATCAAACAGTTCGTTAATCTCATCGTCATCCCATGTCAGCAGGGAGATGTCATCTGGAGTTTTCATATCCCTCTTTTTCAGTTCCAGCAGAACCGATCCACAAAGCGTGTTGTTCAGCACATACATCGCTGTCATATCCGGGTGTTCGTCCAGAAGCTTCGCTGCAAGCCTCTGGCCCGCGCGGTTTTCTGAATACTCCGCATCCACTATCAGGGAAGAATCCACTGGGATCCCCGCCTCCTGCAGAGCGCTGCGATACCCTTTCAGACGTTCCTGTACGGTGGAATAGGCGACCGTGCCAATCACGCCGATTCTCCTGTGGCCCAAGGAAATCAGGTATTTCGTGGCTTCATAAGATGCCTGTTCATTATTACTCTGGATCAAATCCTTCTTAATTCCTATAATATTCCTATCCACAAAAATCATAGGGATATTCTGGCTTTCGTAAAGATGACGATATCTGTCCGGTATCACCTTCCCGACGGTATATACAGAAATCAGAATCACTCCATCGACCTGACGGCTTCTTATAGTCTGCAGATGCTTGATCTCCTTATCCAGATTTTCATGGGTATTGCAAATCAAGACGTTGTAATCCCGCTTCATGGCTTCCTTTTCAATTGCGTAAACCAGGGCATTGCAATAGTCGTTCTTGATACTTCCAAGCACCACGGCAATTGTCTTCGTGCTGTGGCTGCGCAGTCCCTGAGCAATGGTGTTCGGCACATAATCCAGCTGCGCCACAGCCTCCAGGACTTTCTTCCTGCTCTTCTCTGATACGCTTCCGTAATTTCCAATCACGCGGCCTACGGTGGCCTTTGAGACACCTGCCAGTTTTGCCACGTCATCGATCGTATAGGTCTGGTTTCCGTTCTCCATTCTGCTTTCCCTCTCGAACATTCCCCAATCCGGAATTCTTTATTCTTGAGAACGTTCTCAATCTAATACTTTATTTCAGTTGATCCAGTTCTCTTTGGCTTGTTTTTGAGAACGTTCTCAACTGATATGCTTAAATTATAACAAAATCTCGGGATTCGTCAACCCTTTTTTGGGCAATTTTTATTTTTTGTGATTTCTGCTGTTTTTTTAGGCAATTATTTAAGAATATTTCTTTTCTTTTTGGAGATTTTGAACAACTATGCTCCTCATCCATTCCCCTATGCCGCAGACAGAAAAGGAGACATCCTCCAGCCAGTCTCCTGACCATGGATGTCTCCTTCTTTTATAGTTTTCCTTTTATGTCTTTCTTTTATACCTCCACCGGATCCTCGTCCGCTTCCGCCTCAGCTGCGGCCTCCTCGTCCTCGAAGTCCTCCGCCTCGTCTTCCACGTCATCCAGATCCAGTTCTTCATCCAGATCCAGTTCCTCGTCTTCCAGCTCCTCATCCAGATTCAGCTCGGAGAAGTCACTCAGCTCTGTATTCAGGCGCACGTTCTGGTAGCGCTTCATACCGGTTCCAGCCGGAATCAGCTTACCGATGATGACGTTCTCCTTCAGGCCGATCAGCGGGTCTACCTTGCCCTTGATGGCTGCTTCGGTCAGAACCTTGGTGGTCTCCTGGAAGGATGCCGCAGACAGGAAGGAGTTAGTCGCCAGAGACGCCTTGGTGATACCAAGCATCACCTGCTTGCCCTCTGCCGGGCGAAGTCCTTCGGCCTCCAGCTTTTCGTTCATCTCCTCAAAATCCAGGGCGTCGACCAGTGTACCTGGAAGCACGTCGCTGTCGCCGTTGTCCTCAATGCGGACTTTCTTCAGCATCTGGTGCACGATCATCTCAATGTGCTTATCGTTGATTTCCACACCCTGCAGGCGGTATACACGCTGTACCTCGCGGATCATGTAATCCTGCACCGCGCGGATGCCTTTGATCTTCAGGATATCATGCGGGTTGACGCTTCCTTCTGTCAGCTCGTCGCCTGCTTCCAGCACCTGGCCATCCTGCACCTTGATGCGGGAGCCGTAGGGAATCAGGTAGGTCTTGGACTCTTCGTCGTTTGTCACCTGAATCTCGCGTTTCTTCTTCGTATCCAGAATTGTGACGGTTCCGGCAATCTCTGTGATGATCGCAAGTCCCTTGGGCTTTCTGGCCTCGAAAAGCTCCTCGACACGGGGAAGACCCTGTGTGATGTCGCCGCCGGCCACGCCGCCGGTGTGGAAGGTTCTCATGGTCAGCTGTGTACCCGGCTCACCGATAGACTGAGCGGCAATGATGCCGACGGACTCGCCCACCTGTACTGCCTCGCCGGTGGCCATGTTCGCCCCGTAACACTTAGCGCAGACACCGATATGAGACTTACAGGTCAGAATCGTACGGATCTTGACGCGGTCATAGGGCTTGCCATCTTCCGTCACGCCGTATTTGATAATGGCTTCCGCACGTTTCGGCGTAATCATGTGATTTGCCTTGACAATGATGTTGCCATCCTTATCTTTGATTGTCTCGCAGGAGAAGCGTCCTGTGATACGCTCCTGCAGGCTCTCGATCTCCTCTTTTCCATCCATGAAGGCCTTGACTACCATGCCCGGGATCTCATCCTTACCCTCGCAGCAGTCCACCTCGCGGACGATCAGCTCCTGGGATACGTCTACCAGACGTCTCGTCAGGTAACCGGAGTCAGCCGTACGCAGAGCCGTATCGGAAAGTCCCTTACGCGCTCCATGAGCGGACATGAAATACTCCAGTACGTCCAGTCCTTCACGGAAGTTGGATTTGATGGGCAGCTCGATGGTGTGTCCTGTCGTATCTGCCATCAGGCCTCGCATACCGGCCAGCTGCTTGATCTGCTTATCAGAACCACGGGCTCCGGAGTCCGCCATCATATAGATATTATTGTAGCGGTCCAGGCCGTCCAGCAGAGCCTTGGTCAAAATCGCGTCAGTCTCTTTCCAGGTCTCCACGACCTCCTTATAACGCTCTTCCTCAGTGATCAGGCCACGCTTATAGTTACGCGTAATCTTATCTACCGTATCCTGTGCGTGCTGGATCAGCTGCGGCTTCTCCGGAGGCACCGTCATATCGGAAATCGACACGGTCATGGCTGCCCGGGTGGAGTACTTGTAGCCCATCGCCTTGATATCGTCCAGCACCTCCGCGGTTCTGGTGGCGCCGTGGGTATTGATAACCTTCTCCAGGATCTGCTTTAAGCCCTTCTTGCCTACGTGGAAGTCTACCTCCAGCTTCAGCTCGTTGCCCGGAATGCTGCGGTCTACAAAGCCCAGATCCTGGGGCAGGATCTCGTTGAAGATGAAGCGGCCCATGGTGGACTCGATGACGTCGGACAGCTCTGTTCCGTCCGCCAGCTTCTTGCTCACGCGCACCTTGATGCGGGACTGCAGCTTGATGATGCCATTCTCATAGGCGAGAATCGCCTCGTTTACGTTCTTGAAGGCCTTGCCTTCCCCGATGCTGCCCGGGCGCTCCTGGGTCAGGTAATAGATACCTAAGACCATATCCTGGGACGGCACGGCCACAGGGCCTCCGTCGGAAGGCTTCAGCAGGTTGTTCGGAGAGAGCAGAAGGAAACGGCACTCTGCCTGGGCCTCTACGGACAGGGGCAGATGCACAGCCATCTGGTCTCCGTCGAAGTCCGCGTTGAACGCGGTACATACCAGCGGATGCAGCTTGATGGCCTTGCCCTCTACCAGGATCGGCTCAAATGCCTGGATACCCAGACGGTGCAGGGTAGGCGCGCGGTTCAGCATAACCGGATGCTCTTTGATCACATCCTCCAGCACATCCCATACCTCGGGCTGCACCTGGCGCTCTACCATCTTCTTCGCGCTCTTAATATTATGGGCAGTGCCGTTCTGCACCAGCTCCTTCATCACGAAGGGCTTGAACAGCTCGATGGCCATCTCCTTGGGCAGACCGCACTGGTAAATCTTAAGCTCGGGGCCAACCACGATAACGGAACGTCCGGAGTAGTCTACACGCTTTCCGAGCAGGTTCTGACGGAAACGTCCCGATTTTCCCTTGAGCATATCAGACAGGGACTTCAGGGCCCTGTTGCCCGGCCCTGTCACGGGGCGGCCACGGCGGCCGTTGTCAATCAGGGCGTCCACCGCCTCCTGGAGCATACGCTTCTCATTGCGCACGATGATGTCCGGCGCGCCCAGCTCCAGCAGTCTCTTCAGACGGTTATTGCGGTTGATAATTCTTCTGTATAAATCATTCAGGTCAGAGGTGGCAAAACGTCCTCCGTCCAGCTGCACCATGGGGCGCAGATCGGGCGGGATTACGGGAATCGCGTCCATAATCATCCACTCCGGCTTATTTCCGGAGCCGCGGAAGGCCTCCACGACCTCCAGCCTCTTGATAATGCGGGCGCGCTTCTGGCCGCTGGCATCCCGAAGCCCTGCCTTCAGCTCCGCAGACTCCGCCTCCAGGTCGATAGCCTGCAAAAGCTCCTTGATGGACTCGGCGCCCATGCCTACGCGGAAGCGGTTTCCATACTTCTCGCGCATATCCTGGTACTCCTTCTCTGTGAGTACCTGCTTGTACTGAAGCTCGGTGTCTCCCGCGTCCAGCACGATATAGGACGCGAAATAGAGCACCTTCTCCAGGGTACGGGGAGACAGATCCAGGATCAATCCCATCCGGCTGGGGATTCCCTTAAAATACCAGATGTGGGACACAGGAGCCGCCAGCTCGATATGGCCCATGCGCTCGCGGCGCACATTGGACTTCGTAACCTCTACGCCGCAGCGGTCACATACCACGCCTTTGTAGCGAATCTTTTTATATTTTCCACAGTGACACTCCCAGTCCTTGCTGGGTCCGAAAATCCTCTCGCAGAACAGGCCGTCTTTTTCCGGCTTCAGAGTCCTGTAGTTGATGGTCTCCGGTTTCTTTACCTCGCCTCTGGACCACTCCCGGATCTTCTCCGGGGACGCAAGCCCGATCCGGATCGCGTCAAAGGTCATGGGCTGATATACCGCCTGACTCGTTGTTTCTGGCATGAATGGCACTCCCTTCTCTATTCTTCCTTACAAAAGCAGTTATTCTTCCTCGAAATCCTCTTCAAAATCCACAAAATCATCTTCATCAGGCTCTTCTTCCTGAACATCTACCAGCTCTTCGCCCTCGAATTCCTGCTTGCTGAAACCGTAATCACCAAAGCCTTCCTCTTCCTTGCCGTACCTTCTGTCGCCTTCGATGATAGAGCGCAGATCCACCTCGCCGTAATCGCTGGTCTCCATGATCTCCACCTCCGTGTTGTCGTCGCGGAGGACTCTCACGTCCAGGCCCAGAGACTGAAGCTCTTTTAAGAGTACCTTGAAGGATTCCGGAATGCCCGGCTCCGGGATATTGTCTCCCTTGATGATCGCTTCGTAGGTCTTCACACGGCCGATGACGTCGTCAGACTTCACGGTCATGATCTCCTGCAGCGTGTAAGACGCGCCGTAGGCCTCCAGGGCCCACACCTCCATCTCTCCGAAACGCTGGCCGCCGAACTGGGCTTTTCCACCCAGAGGCTGCTGGGTAACCAGAGAGTACGGGCCGGTAGAACGGGCATGGATCTTGTCGTCTACCAGGTGATGCAGCTTCAGGTAATGCATGTGTCCGATGGTAACGGGGCCGTCGAAGAATTCGCCGGTGCGGCCGTCGCGCAGACGAACCTTTCCATCTCTGGAGATGGGCACGCCCTTCCAGACCTTGCGGTGTTCCCTGTTCTCTGACAGATACTCCACCACTTCCGGAAGAAGTTCTTCCCCGTGCCTGCTCTCAAAGGTATCGCCATTCCATTCCTGGCCGCAGGCATTCGTGGTCCGGCCTTCCGCCTTCCACTCCGCGGCTTCCTTCTCATCAAAGGGCAGGTTCACATAGTCGTTCGCCAGATCAAGGGTATCCATGATGTCATTCTCGTTGGCTCCGTCGAATACGGGCGTCGCCACGTTAAAGCCAAGGGCCTTTGCCGCCAGGCTTAAATGAATCTCCAGCACCTGTCCGATATTCATACGGGACGGCACGCCCAAGGGATTCAGTACGATATCCAGCGGGCGTCCATTGGGCAGGAACGGCATATCCTCCACCGGAAGCACGCGGGAAACCACACCCTTGTTTCCGTGGCGGCCTGCCATCTTGTCGCCCACGGAAATCTTACGCTTCTGCGCGATATAGATACGGACTGCCTGGTTCACGCCCGGGGACAGCTCGTCGCCGTTCTCCCTGGTGAACACTTTGGCGTCCACCACAATACCATACTCGCCGTGAGGCACCTTCAGGGAGGTGTCGCGGACCTCTCTTGCCTTCTCGCCAAAGATCGCGCGAAGCAGGCGCTCCTCAGCGGTCAGCTCCGTCTCTCCCTTGGGAGTTACCTTTCCGACCAGGATATCACCCGCGCGGACCTCAGCGCCGATGCGGATGATTCCTCTTTCATCCAGATCTTTGAGCGCGTCGTCGCCGACACCCGGAACGTCTCTGGTGATCTCTTCCGGTCCCAGCTTCGTATCGCGGGCCTCCGCCTCATACTCCTCAATGTGGACAGAAGTATATACATCATCCTCTACCAGACGCTCGCTCAAGAGAACCGCGTCCTCATAGTTGTAGCCTTCCCAGGTCATAAAGCCGATCAGCGGGTTCTTTCCGAGGGCGATCTCGCCGCCGGAGGTGGAGGGGCCGTCCGCGATGACCTCGCCGGCCTTCACCTTGTCGCCCTTGAAAACGATCGGTCTCTGGTTGTAGCAGTTGCTCTGGTTGCTGCGCGCGAACTTGGTCAGATGATAGACATCCTTGGTGCCATCCGCGCACTTCACAACGATCTCGTTGGAGACGGAGCGCTCTACCACGCCGTCGTGCTTCGCAATCACGCAGACGCCGGAGTCCACAGCCGTCTTCGTCTCCATTCCGGTTCCCACGACGGGAGCCTCGGTGGTCAGAAGCGGCACCGCCTGGCGCTGCATGTTCGATCCCATCAGGGCACGGTTCGCGTCGTCGTTCTCAAGGAAGGGAATCAGAGCCGTCGCCACAGAGAACACCATCTTCGGGGACACGTCCATGTAATCAAACATGGAGCGCTCGTACTCCTGGGTCTCCTCGCGGTAACGTCCGGATACGTTCTTGCGGACAAAATGCCCGTCCGCATCCAGCTGCTCGTTCGCCTGCGCTACATGGTAATTATCCTCTTCGTCCGCCGTCATGTAGACTACTTCGTCGGTAACGCGCGGATTCTTCGGATCCGATTTGTCAATCTTGCGGTACGGCGTCTCGACAAAGCCGTACTCGTTGATTCTCGCGTAGGTCGCCAGAGAGTTGATCAGGCCGATGTTCGGTCCCTCAGGGGTCTCAATGGGGCACATTCTTCCATAGTGGGAATAATGCACGTCGCGGACCTCGAAGCCTGCCCGGTCTCTGGACAGACCGCCCGGTCCCAGAGCGGACAGACGGCGCTTGTGCGTCAGCTCGCCCAGCGGGTTGTTCTGATCCATGAACTGGGACAGCTGGGAGGATCCGAAGAACTCCTTCACCGCAGCCGTCACCGGCTTGATGTTGATCAGAGACTGAGGCGTGATATTGTCCTGATCCTGCGTGGTCATACGCTCGCGGACCGTACGCTCCATTCTGGAAAGACCGATGCGGTACTGGTTCTGCAGAAGCTCGCCCACCGCGCGGATACGGCGGTTGCCCAGATGGTCGATATCGTCGTCGTTTCCGATGCCGTACTCCAGATGGATGTTATAGTTAATGGAAGCAATGATATCTTCCTTGGTAATATGCTTCGGAATCAGCTCGTGAATATCACGCTTCACGGCTGCCTTAATCTCCTCCGGATCGGAGGTTTCTTCCAGTATTTTTTTCAGAGCCGGATAATATACTAACTCCGTAACGCCCAGCTCCTTCGGATCCACGTCCAGATAGTGGCGCAGATCTACCATCATACTGGAGATCACGCGCACTGCGCGCTCCTCGCACTGGATCATGACAAAGGGAACCGCCGCGTTCTGGATCTCATCCGCCAGCTCTCGGGTCACCTGGGTGCCCGCCTCAGCGATGATCTCGCCAGTCTGGGTATCCACCACGTCCTCTGCCAGGATGTGGCCGCTGATCCGGTTGCGCAGCATCAGCTTCTTATTGAATTTATAGCGGCCCACCTTCGCCAGATCATACCGTCTCGGATCGAAGAACATGCTCATGATCAGGCTCTCAGCGCTCTCCACCGCCAGCGGCTCGCCGGGACGGATCTTTTTGTATAGCTCCAGGAGGCCTTCCTGGTAATTCTCTGCCGTATCCTTGCTTAAAGTGGCCAGGATCTTCGGCTCTTCTCCGAACAGGTTCACGATCTCCGGGTTCGTGCCATAGCCAAGGGCGCGGACAAGCACCGTCACCGGCACTTTTCTGGTACGATCCACACGCACATAGAAAATATCATTGGAATCCGTCTCGTACTCCAGCCATGCTCCGCGGTTCGGGATGACAGTACAGGAGTAGAGACCTTTTCCTACTTTATCATGATCAATCGCATAATAAATTCCGGGGGAACGAACAAGCTGGCTGACGATGACACGCTCTGCGCCGTTGATCACAAATGTACCTGTCTCTGTCATCAGCGGCAGGTCACCCATGAAAATCTCATGCTCATTGATTTCATCTGTTTCTTTATTATAAAGACGTACCTTGACTTTCAGAGGAGCTGCGTAGGTCGCGTCTCTCTCCTTGCATTCCTCAATGGTGTACTTGATATCGCCCTCACCGGTACAGAGCGTGAAGTCCACAAATTCCAGACTTAAGTGGCCGCTGTAATCAGCGATCGGGGAGATATCGTCGAACACTTCGCGAAGTCCTTCATTCAGGAACCAGTTGTAGGAATCCTTCTGAACTTCGATCAGGTTCGGCATCTCCAGAACTTCTTTCTGCCTGGAATAGCTCATTCGGTAGCCCTTTCCGGTGTCAACCGGACGTATTCTGTTCTTTTCCATTGACGTTCACCCCTTATTTAGTATGGAAGTCAGCTGCTATTTCGTCACTTTTCACAAATGCTAAAATGAATTTAGAGCCTAGCTCACCACAATAGTGCAACGTACATGATAACACAACAGGAAATGCGTGTCAAGCAATATTTTGGATATTTTTTCACGGATTTTAACGGGAATTTAACAAGGGTGCAGAAACCAGATCGGTTTCTGCACCCTTCTTTTGTCTTATGCCAAGAAATACCAGAATGAGCTTATTTCAGGGTTACGCTTGCTCCCTGCCCGTTTTCCGTCGTAGTACTAGGAAATTTCCGTCGTTTCTTTTTTCCGCTTTTTCATTTCTTCTCTCCGCTCCT
>CALWBB010000007.1 GCA_944375885.1 uncultured Merdimonas sp. | reverse complement strand
GCTGACGGCGCGGCGTCCCAGAATGGAACTCAGGTAGACGGCGTCTCCGGAGCGACCCGTTCCTCCACTGCCGCTGTGAATGGAATCAACGACGCCTACAACTTTCTGCAGACAGTGAAATAAGGAAACGGAGGGTCCATTATGAAACAGAAATATCCGGCAGAAGCCTTTGCCCTGGGAATCGTATTGTTTTCCGCAGGGATGAGGGAAGCTTTTGCAGCGGGGATCCTGGTGATTCTGACCGTGGTGTTTGCGGAATTTCTGAAGAATCTGCTGGAAAAATGCTCCCTTCCGGACTGGAGTCTCCGGCTCTGTGTCTATATCGCGGCTGGCGCGGTGGGCGCCTCCGCCTTCCTGCTGGGCTTTGCGGGGCTGGGAATCCTGCTTGACAGAGGACAGTGGCTGATGGCCTTCGTGGCGGGGCTGCTGTGCGCCCATCAGGCGCTCCGGGGCTGCATCGAAGCGGATTATGGAGAGCTTCTCTGGGAGTCAGCCATTGTCTGGGGATTCTGGATCCTGCTGGCCATTGCCAGGGAATTCGCGGGCAGCGGGCAGATCTTCGGAAATTTGATTCTGCAGGCAGACTTTCAGTCGGCAGCCTTCCAGGATACGGCTTTTGCCTTTATCGCGGCGGGCCTGGCTCTGGCCTTTACCAACGGCGTTCTGAAAAAGAGCTCCAAAGGAGGCTTAAGCCAGTTTATCGTAGTTCCGGTGATGGCCTTGGCTCCGCCCTTCGCGGCGCATTTTCTGGGAGAACTGGCTGGCTGGTTCTGGGCGTTCGCGGTATCCGTGGTGCTGTTCGAGTCTGTGAAGCTGACGCTTCGGTTTTCGCGGCCCGGGAAGGCTTACCGCGGGCTGCCGGTGGAGATGCTGGCGGCAGGCTGTATCTATATGATATTGAGCATTTACTAAAAAGGGAAGAGAATGCGGCGCTCCGTTTCTATATCCTGTGTCCGGACATCCCGTGGACATCCGTCTGCTTCCGGACGGACTAAAAAACAGTCCGCCGTCATCAGACGGGTGTCCACGGCAAGCCGGACACCTGGATAATAGAAAACGGAGCTTTTGCGTTCCCTTAGTATTTTGTGCATCGAGAGGCGGAGGACTGGCTTTGCCATGGGTTGTCCGCAGGATCGCGGCAGATAGGGAAGCAGTTCCGATTATTGGAGGAGAATTATGATCAGGGAAGCGGCAGTGGGGAATCTGCGGGAGGCGCTTTTGGCGGAAGGCCGGGGAGCGGAGCGTGTCGAGCTCTGCGAAAATCTGGCCGAGGAGGGCACGACGCCCTCCTATGGGACGATTAAGATGTGCAGGGAGCTTCTGCGGATTCCGATCGTGGTGATGATACGGCCCCGGGGCGGGGACTTCGTGTATGACGACGCGGAATTCCGGGTAATGCTGGAGGATATCCGGATCTGCAGGGAGCTTCATGTGGACGGGATCTCTACAGGGATCCTGCGGTCGGACCGTACGGTGGATTATGAGCGGATGAGACAGATCCGGGAAGCGTGCGGAAGCAGTTTGAAGGTAACCTTTCATAAGGCGATCGATGAGACGCCAGACTATGAGGAAGCAGTCAGGAGACTGCGCGCGGAAGGGCTGATTGACCGGGTGCTGACCTCCGGGCAGCAGGAGACGGCGCGAAAGGGGCTGGAACAGATCCGAAGGATTCAGGATATCGAGGGCCTGGAGGTGGTGGCCGCAGGCAGGATTACGAAGGAGAATCTGCCGGATCTGGCGGCGCAGCTTCGAGTGACGTCATTCCACGGGAAGAAAATCATTTAATATATTGATGTTTAAATGTATATATGTTATAGTTTGTTTAGAATTTATAGGTGGGAGGAAGGATATTGTCTGAACCTTTGAATATTGCTCTGGACAGGCAGAGCATGGTTCCGCTGTATTACCAGCTGAAAGAGCAGCTCCTCCAGCAGATTCAGTCGGGCGCTTTGCAGTCGGGAGATTTGCTTCCTTCGGAGACAGAGATGTGCCAGACCTACGGCCTCAGCCGGGGGACAGTCAGACAGGCGATCAATATGCTGGCCGAGAAAGGCTATGTGATAAAGGAGCGGGGGAAGGGAACCTGTGTGAGGCGGCCCAGCCTGAACCACGATCTTCTCGGAGACTACAGCTTTGGGATGGGCATTCTGAAACAGGGCCTGACTTTAAAGACCCAGACGCTGCAAAAGGAAATTATCCCGGGGAAAAAGAGCATCAGCGACCGCCTGGAGATAGACAGGAAGGCGGAGGTACTTCACCTGATCCGCATCCGCTGGGCAAATGAAGAGCCATGGATCTATGAGGAGACGTACCTGGAGGCGGCTGCTTTTCCGGGGATCGCGGAGCATGATTTTGACAAGGAACTGCTCACAAAGATTCTGGTACAGGATTATCATGTACATCTGGCCAGGGTGTTCGCTTTTGTAGAGCCTACCATGATTACGGAGAAGTATGCCAAGCTGCTGCAGCTGAAGAAAGATCTGCCGGCGCTTGTGATGGATAGGGTGATTTACCAGCAGAATAACAAGCCTGCTTTTTACAGCCATGCGCTGATCCGCGGGGATCGCTGCCGTTATTATTTCAATGTGACCCGATAGGATACGCAGGACGGAAGGCAGGGATGTTTATCCAGATATTTAAACGTATATACGTTTGAATATATAAATGTTTATTTATGGGTGTTTTACAACAAAAGGAAAAGAACAGGAGGTATCAGGTATGAGCGAGTATGATTTCAAGCCAATCATCGACGCGGTTGTGGACGGCGAAGGGGACGATGTGGTGGAACTGGTGCAGGGGGCGCTGGACGCCGGGATCCCGGCTACGGACATTATTGACCAGGGACTCGTCCCAGGGATGCAGATTGTCTCTGACAAATATGACCAGAAGGAGTATTTTGTGCCGGATTTGGCCGCGTCGGCGGACGCTATGACGGAAGCTCTGGACATTTTAAAGCCGCTTCTGGATCAGAGCGAGTCGGAGGATAAGGGAACGGTCGTAATCGGGGTAGTAAAGGAATGCAGCCAGGAGATCGGGAAAAATATTGTGGCGGCTATGTTGAGCGGCGCCGGGTACAAGGTCTACGATCTTGGAACAAATGTGTCGCCCGACGCATTTATTGCCAAGGTAAAAGAGGTGCACGCGGATATCCTTGCCATGTCCAATCCCATGCTTCAGACCACAAAATATCTGAAAGAAGCGGCAGAGAAGCTGGAGGCGGAAGGCCTGAGGGACAAGGTAAAAATCACCATAGGAGGGGCGTCTACTACGGCGGCTACGAAGGATCAGGTGCTTGCGGATGCCTGGTCTAAAGATGGAAATGAATGTATCCAGGTGTGCGGCCGGCTGATGGAAGAGCTGAGAGCCTGAAAGGGAAAAGGGGGTTGTATTTTATGAAATCGAATGAGAGAATTGACGAGCTGGCGCAAAAGCTTCATGAGAATGTGAAAAATTCGGGAGAGCAGATGACCCCGCTGGAGAGGTTCTGGTGCGTAAACGTACATCACCAGAAGCCGGACCGCCTGATGGCGTGGGCGTTTTACCGGGAATATCCGCGGTACTTGGTTAAATATACGGTAAGGGAGCTGGAGACAGATTACCTGAAGGAATGCGAGTCCATGCTGGCTGGCCTTGTGGAATTTGGCTATGACACAATCTGGACGAATGTGGATGTCTACTCTGTCACGCCGGAGATTCTGGGCGTGGAGATCGATATGATTGAGGACGCGGTGTCTGTACCGCAGGCCCCCGTCATCAAGAAGCCGGAGGATTTGGATAACCTGAAAATGATCTGTCCGGAGACGGATGGCCGGCTGCCTGTGGTACTGAACACGGTGGAGCTTCTGCGGGAAAAGATAGGAGACATCTATCCGATCATAGGACATTTGAGCGGGCCGATTTCCCTGGCGAGCTGCCTGCGCGGGGCGAGCAAATTTGTGGTTGACATGAAGAGGCGGCCGGAATTTACCAAGAAACTGCTGGACTACTGCGCGGACGTGACGATTGCTATCGGGAAAGCGCTGCTGGATCGGGGCGCCGTGGGAATCTCTATGGCGGACGCTACCGGATCGCCGTCCCTCTGCAGCCCGCAGCAGTATAACGAGCTGTTCATGCCTGCCTACGAAAAGATCCAGAAGGCGCTGGCATGTATGACGCCCCCCGGCGTGAGATGGCATTCCCAGTCCGGCATCGACGAGGTGGAGGATATCGAAAAATTTGTGCGGGAATCCTGCGAGGCTGGAAACACGGTATTCCATGTGGCGACGCCCTGGGCATTGAACTGCGATATCCGCAAAATCCTCGATATCCTGAAAGAGTACGGGGCCTGCCTGTGGTTCGGAATCGCGCCGGCAGCCTTCGCCTCCTCCACAGAGGAAGAGATGGACGCGCTGGTGAAGGAATATATTGAGAAGTACGCAAAGGACTATGAAGGCTATTTCCTGATGGGACCGAATATGCTCAATGACACTTCAAAGCCGGAGCTTGTAAAGGCCTGGATGAACGCCATGAAAAAATATGGAACCTGCCGCTGAGAACGGGCGGTATTCTTGATGGGAGGAGGCGTTTATGGGAGAACAGGCGGGCAGCTATGGCTGCTTTGAAAGAGACTTTACGATAGGGGACGTGCGCCTGGGAGGACGCTGTGGAGAAATCCCTACGGTACTGATTGGAAGTATTTTTTACATGAAGCATAAGATCGTCAAGGACGCCCAGACAGGCAGCTTCGACGAGGAAAAGGCCAGGGAGCTGGTGGAGGGCTGCAATGAGCTCTCCGCGCGCCTGGGCGTGCGGTTTATGCTGGACGTTATTGGAAACACGTCGGAGGCGCTGCTGAACTATATTACATTTTTAAAAGGGGTGACGGATGCGCCGATCCTGCTGAACGCAACGCTTCCGGAGGTGCGGATCGAAGCGCTGCGGGAGCTTCACAAGCGGGGAATGCTGGAGAACATTATCTATAACTCGATCAACGGGTTCAGCACGCCGGAGGAGCTGGAGGCGCTGGCAGAGCTTCCGATCTGCGCTTCCGTCGTACAGGCGTATAACCCAGGCAGCAAGAAGCCAGACGGCCCTTACCGGACGCTGATCGGGAAAAACGGAAAGGAAGGCTTCCTGGAAAAGGCCAAAAGAGCGGGGATGACAAAGCTGCTGATCGACATTCCGACCCTGGATCTGTCCAACATTGGTACGATTCCTTACGCGGCGGCTGTGATTCAGGAGGAGCTTGGCCTTCCTGTGGGCACGGCGCCATCGAACGCTACCTATGCCAGCGGATGGCTCCGCGACCGGGAGCATATCAGCCGGGAGCAGTTCCGGGCAGTAGACGCGTCCGTGAATTCCTATCTGGCCGCGAACGGGTGCAATTTTCTGTTTATCGGGCCTCTGGACGGCTGCCGCTGGGTGATGCCGGCGGTGGCGGCAGTAAATGCGTTCCATGTCTATGGGAAGCGCTCTGCGGGCATCCGGCCGCTTACAGAAGATCATCCCATGTACAAAGTGCTGTGAGACATTCAGAATCAAAAATATAATATATTATTGGGGAAAATCCAGGCAAATGCCTGGGAAGTGAAATTTCAGGAGGTGAAAAGGTGTGCTTACTTATGTGATAGTGTTTGTAATTGCGTTCGCGGGAGCTTTTGTGCAGGGAATTACAGGTTTCGGATCGGCCATGGTCTGGATGTCCTTCTTCCCGCTCGTCATGGCGCTGCCGGAGGCTTCTGCTCTGACGCCGGCTCTCCTTACGGTTATCGGAATTCAGATGACGGTGAAGCTGCACAAACATATTAAATGGAAAATGAGCCTGGTGCCGCTTGTGGTGTCTTTCATCAGCACGGCCCTGGGCGCGTGGATTATGACATTTACCACTACGGCTACCATGCAGCTGATACTGGGAGCCTTCCTGGTTCTGGTGGGCATTTATTTCTTCGCTACCATGAAGAAAAGCATCAAAATCAAACCGACCAATTTGAACGGCGGTATCGCCGGTTTTGTGGCAGGCGTCTTTACGGGGCTTCTGAATATCGGCGGCCCGCCGCTGGCGATTTACTACAATGCGGCTACAGACTCGCCCATGGAGTATAAAGCCTGTATCGAGTTTAACTTCTTTATTATGTACGGATGGGCGGCGCTTTTGAAGCTGATGCAGGGGGCCTATACGGCGCAGACCGTTACCTACCTGGTGCCTGGCGTCATAGCGGTTCTTGTCAGCGGCTTCGCGGGACTATATTTCTTTAAGAAATTCAACAAACGGGTGGTTTCCATCCTGGTTTACGCTATGCTGATTATCATGGGCTGCTATCAGCTGTGCAAGGGAATGGGGCTGTTCTGAGCATGGAGGAAGAGATCCGGATCCTGGATGATATCTGCATAGGGATTTCCCAGGAAAGAGTCCTGGAAGCGGCCGGCTGCGTCAAAGGGACGAGGACGTATGGGAAGGCGCTGGCTTTGCTGCCGGAACTGGAAGCGGGACTGCGCGGGGCTGCGGCCCCGCGCGCCTGGATTGCCTTCGGGCGTGCGCGGTGGTACTGCCTGCTGACTCTGGGAGGCGGGGTGGAGCCTTATCTGTCAGCCTGCGTAAAAGAAGGACTGCTAAAGGGCGTGGCGGCTGACAGCATGGCGCAGGAATTCCTGTTTGCCTTTGATGGCGCTGTGACAGAGATCCTCCGCCAGGAATGCGCGGACAGAGAAATGGGAATCAGCCGGCGCCTGGAAGCGCCCTGCCAGCTGCCCTTTGAGGCGCAGAAGGAGATTTTGGAAGAGATAGAAAGGCATATAGCGACAGGAATCCGGTTAAGCGAAAATTATGTGTTTACACCGCCCAGGACGCTGGGATATATCCTGGAGACCTGTCCGGATCCGGTCTGCTTCCATGCGGCTCACAGCTGCAGCGGGTGCGGCAGCCAGTCTTGCCCAAGGAGAAAGGGGCAGAAGAAATAATTCCCTCAAAAAGGAGGAAGAAAATGCGCCTGGTTTAGTTCTTTTTTCAGGAGAGCTAAGCCAGGCGTATTCTTTTGATATCATGGATCTGTGAGGGATATTGAAAATTCTGCCTCTGTGCCGCGGCTGAAATGCAGTTCCCCGTCCTCTGTGATGAAGACGACGTATACGCCCGGCAGGCTTTCGGCGAGCTTCATGCCTTTTTCCAGTCCCAGGGCGAAGCAGGAGGTGCTTAAGCCATCTCCGTCCACGGAAAAGTCTGAGAGAATGGTCACGGAGGTCAGGCCGTTTTCATAAGGATGACCGGTCTGCGGGTTCAGCAGATGATGGTACAGCTTTCCCTCTTTTTCAAAAAATCTCTCGTAAATTCCAGAAGAAACGACGGATTTTCCGTCGATCTGGGCGATGGCGGCCGTCTCGCTGCGCTCGGCAAAGGGGCGCTGGATGCCGATGCGGAAGGGCTCGCCGTCCGGCCGCTTTCCAAGACAGAGAATATTGCCGCCCAGGTCGATGATGGCGCTTCCTACGCCTTCTTCGATGAGATAGTCTTTCATACGATCCGCGATATAGCCCTTGGCGATGGCGCCCAGGTCAAGCTGCATCCCCTCCATGCCGAAGCGCAGAAGGTTCCCTTCCAGGGAAACCTGCCGGTAGTCTACAAGAGCCAGGGCCTGGGAGAGATCCTCCTCGTCCGGCAGCAGGGCCGTGCCCGAAGTGAAATCCCAGAGGGAGGACACGGGGCCGATGGTGATGTCGAAGGCGCCGCCGGAAAGCTCACTGTAGGAGAGACCCTGTCCGACGAGATCAGCCAGTGGATCCGAGAGAATATAAGCGCCGTCCTCCTGGGGAAGCGTCCCGGCGTTCAGCCGATACAGCTCGCTTTCCGGGAGAGTGCGGCTGAAGATGCGTTCATATTCGTCGCAGAGCTCCATAGCTCCATCCAGGATTGCCTGGTCCCGGGAATCATAGAGGGTGATGGTGACGACGGTATTCAGTTTGAAGGCGGTGGCTGTCAGCGGTTCGGATGGCTCGGATGCGTGGGGCTGCCGGGAATAAAAGAAGGCAAAGACGGCAAGCACCAGGAGGGCAAGAGCCGCCGCGATCAGAATGCTTTTTCGGTTTTCTGTCATTTTCTATGCGTCCTGTTCTGTGTAATAAAATTCTGTCCGGCTTCCCTTATAAACATTACAAGGCATAGCCGGATGCCGCTCCCCCTGAAGCCGTCCTTCCTTCAGGGAAAGGGCGTCCTCCAGATTGTAATGGATATATTCAGGGCCGATGGGGTTCTATTACTGATTATATCCGCGCCGGTTTTCATCTGCAATGAAAACTTTTTAGGCGGCTACCCTAAAATGATAAGAATAGAGTGTAATTATAAAATTTTCCTAAATAGGTAGTATTTCCCTTGCCTGTGTGCTATACTCACCTTACAGCAGTTCTGCTGTATCATTTTGAAGGAGATCTCCGGAGATTCCCCGAACGATTCTAGCGTCGGTGTACCAAGGGACAATACGGTCAAAAATGGCTGAATCCCCGCCCCTGCTGCGTTACTTTCACTCCGCGTACGCCCTGTACGCGTCGTTCAAGTGCCTTGCAGGGACGAGGGATTAGCTCATTTTTGACTCTGCGACCTCAGCCCTAGGAAATTCGCCTGTTTTCAAGGCAGACGATGGAGGCGTACTGGACGTACGCCGACTGAGGATAACGCAGAAAACAGGCGGATTTACAGGGCTGAGGCGTATTGCCCCTTGTACACCGACGCTAGTTTTGATTTGGAAAGGAGGAAGCGATATTTGTCTGATGCAAAAAAGTTTTATACCAGTATCCCTCTTTCACAGGAGGAACGGCTTCGCAGGAAGGCGGAAAGCGGCGATTCGATTCCAGTGCGGCTGACGAATAATTACGCCTTTCACCGGGTTTTTAAAAAGCCGGAAGTCTGCAAAGGCTTCCTTATGGCACTGTTACATCTGACAGAAGAAGAAATTCAGTCTCTGGAGGTGTCCGATCCTTTTCAGGAAGGGGAGGATTATCAAAAGCTTGAAATCTGCATTCATGTGGGAATTCTCGATTTCACCTTGCTGACCAGCCCCGGCTTTCATCATCATATTCAGCTCTTGGATAATAAAACGCATGAGTTATATAGTGACAAATTCCAGATTCACGTGATAGAATTATCTAAACTGAATGATCCATTTCCGAAGGAGGATCAGGAGCTTTACCACTGGGCAAAAATGATTGCCGCAGAGAACCTGGAGGTGATGCAGATGGAAATACAAAACGATCCGAATCGTCAGCTTGTCTTTGACGAAGCAAAGTATATCAGTCTTGATCCCACCCAGCGCTATATTTATCTGAGAGAGTTTCTGGCAGACTGGGACAAAAGAAGCCAGCTGCGATCGGCGAGGGATTTAGGGCTTGCAGAGGGAAAAGCGGAGGGAAAAGCGGAGGGAGAGCTTTACCGCCTGCTTTCCCTGATTCAGAAAAAAGTGCAGAAGGGGAAATCACTGGCTCAGACTGCGGAAGAATTGGAGGATACACAGGAAAATCTCCGGCTGTTTTATGAAGCGGTGCAGAAGAATCCGGAGGACACGGTGGAACAGCTGGCAGAAAGGCTAATGAAGAAAGAAATTTTGTGATGTTATAGGGAACGGCGTGGCAACCGTTCTCTATTTTTTTACAGAAAGAAGAGGAATTTGTTTTCTTTATCCGGGCGAAAAAAGACAAAAATATTCTGTGAACAGCAAAATGAGCAATATGATTGCTCATTTTGCAATTAATGAGATTATTATCCGCGTTTTTAGTAAAAATGGTATAATAAACAAAACAATTTTTGGTGTTTACAGGTAAAAATGCATAGAGACTAAGTGACCCTGCGGACTTGGAACGGCAGGGGATGGTTTCGGGGAAAGACATCCATGGAAGCGTTTGTAACCAATACATGGATATCTGAGGCGTTACAGACCTTATAGGCGGAGGTATGCTCCATTTTTGAGGCGTCAGCCAAAAAAAAGATCTGCCTTGCGTGAAGGATCATCTGGTGTTTCAGCTCGGCTTCCGTCTCACTGCTGTCTGTTACGCCGTCCTCCAGGGAAAAGGAGTTGCTGGAGAAAAAAAGCTTGTCAGCAAAATGATATTCAAAAAAACGCTGGGCATGGGCGCCCACAAAGGAGTGGGAAGCAGGGACAAGCTGACCGCCGGTACAGATGGTTTTGACTTTGGGGCAATGGAGAAGCTGGCTCGCCAGCTGGAATCCATTGGTAAAAACCGTAAGCTGGGAATGTTCTTTCAGGAAATCTGCCATCATAAGGGCAGTGGAGGAGCTGTCGATAAAAAGGTGATCCCCGTCGTGGATATATGCTGCCGCAGCTTCCGCGATTTTGACTTTGGAAGAAACCTCCTGGCTTTCGCGGATCAGGGCGGGAACCCCTTCGTCCCATCTGGTTTTGATCACGGCTCCGCCATGGGTACGGCGGATTAACTCATATTGCTGCAGGATCTCCAGCTCACGGCGTATGGTGGAAGGGCTGAAAAAAAGCAGTTCCGAAAGCTCATCCACGCGGATCTGGCCCCGTTCCTGAAGCAGGGCGATAATTTTTTGCTGTCTTTGCGTCAAATGCATACCGATAACCTCCTTGTCTGTGGAAATGATTGTAAAGGAGAGACTGCCATGAAACTAAAAAACCAGCTTTTAATCAGCCATGTACTGCTGTCCGTGGTTCCACTGCTTATTATCACGGCCTTTTTTTATATCAAGCTTCTGGATACATTTTCCGTAACGATGGCGGAATCCGCTGAGATCCTGGTGGATCAGTCCGCGAATAATTTTGACATCCTGATTGAGGAGGCGGAAAAAGCGGCCAGGACTCTGTCCCACGAGATTGTCCTGATCCAGGCCCTCCGGGAACGCCCGGAGCTTTCCTCCTACGACGCATACCGCATCCGGATAAACCGCTGGATGAAAAACCTGCATAACTATTCCACGCCGCGCCTGGACGCGTTTTATGTGCTTGGGGAATATCAGGTTTTTTCCTCCAATGACGCGGATATTACAGAAAATATCTGGAAAGAAGCCGATTGGTACCGCCAGGTGGTGGAGAGGGATGGCCCGGTATGGTTTCCGTCCCATGCGGGCTCCTTTGTCGGGGAAGAGACAGAAGCGGTACTCTCTATGGCGACTACCATCCATGACAGCCTGAATGGGGACTTGCTGGGAGTAATCCTCATCGATATTGAGGAGGAGGAGTTCCGCCAGATCGCAAACAGCAGCATGGCAGACAACCTGAGGATCCAGGTTATGGACGGAACCGGGGAGCAGGTCTACCAGGCAGGCCAAGATCAAGGCTATTCTAATGCCGGGAGCAGTTTCCTGTCAAGCGGCAATCTGCAGTTTACACAGGAGCTGATAAATGGATGGAGAATCCGGGCGGAAGTACAGGCGGGGAAGCTGGCGTTTGAAAGGGCGTTTTCTATGATGGGTATTCTGACGGCCCTGATTGTCCTGATGATCCTGGCGGCGTTTGCGGTATCCTTCCGCCTGGCGGAGGCGATTTCCAGGCCGGTGATCGCGCTGCGCAATGCATTCCACAAGCTGGAAAGCGGAGATTTTGATGTGGAAACGGATGAGAAAACCCGATCCCAGGAGATGCTCGCGCTGAACCGCAGCTTCAACAGGATGACGGGGAATTTAAAGGAGCTGATGGATCGTGTGGTATTAAACGAAAAACGCCTGCGGGAAGCCCAGATCGCGGCCTTGAATGCTCAGATTAACCCTCATTTCCTCTATAATACCCTGGATACCATAGCCTGGAATGTACGCCTTAGCCACAACCAGGACGCGCTGGAAGCTTTATATGCGCTTACGAAGCTTTTTCGGATTTCTATCAGCAAAGGCCAGGATGTGATCCGGCTTGAGCAGGAATTTGAGCATGCCAGGATGTATCTGATCCTGCAGTCTATGCGTTACAGCGATATTCTGGATTACAAAATTGATTTGCCGGAAGAACTACAGGAATGCTGTACGATCAAGCTTCTGCTGCAGCCTTTGGTAGAAAATTCTATTTATCATGGAATTAAAGAAGCAGAGAGGAGGGGGACCATAGAGGTTACTGCATACGAAGAGAATGGGAGCATCGTGCTAAAAGTCTATGACAATGGGGCAGGGATGAAAAAAGAAGCCTTGGAACACCTGAATTCACTGCTGAAGCAGGGGGTTAAGACAGACAAGAAGGTGTTTGGGGTCTTGAATGTAAATCTCAGGCTGAAGATGGCTTATGGGGAAGAATACGGGATCTTTTATGAAAGTGCGGAAAACTGTTTTACATGCGCCTATGTCCGAATTCCACGGTATGTGGAGGAGGATAACAGTGACAGCAGGAAGAACAGCCGGTAAGGCGGGGAGGTGCCAGTATGTGGAGCGTAGTAATCGCGGATGACGAGCCCATTATCCGGAATGGGATAGCAAAGATTATACCTTGGGAAAAGTATGGCTGCCAGGTGGCAGGGACTGCGCGCAACGGAGAGGAAGCCCTGAAACTGATAAGGCAGACCGGGGCAAGGATTGTGATCAGCGACATCAAGATGCCGAAGATGAGCGGGCTGGAGCTGCTGGATGAGCTTAAGAAGGCAGGGCGAGAGGTCTTTTTCATCATCGTGAGCGGCTACGATGAGTTCCAGTATGTGCAGAAAGCGTTAAATAACGGAGCCTTCGGCTACCTTTTGAAGCCGATTATCCCCGAGGAGCTGGAAGGGATGCTCGGGCGTGCCACAGAAAGCGCCGCAGGGGAAAAAAGCCAGGAAGGCAATAGAAAAGGGAATCCAAAAACAGCGGCAGAGAAGGAGCCTTATTCCCGTCTGGAATGGCTTCCCGCATGGCTGGCAGGGGATATGCCGCAGGATGGGAAGGAACGGCTGCAGAGCGAACTGGCGGCAGAAGATAAAAGGTGGCACAGGATGATTTTGCTGCATACGCCCAAACCTGGCATTCCAGAGGAAACCTCCACAGAAGAGATGTTCTCCCTGGCAGAAAAGGTTTTGGCAGAGTACTTTCCGCAGACGGAGCATATCTGCTTCGTAAAAAACAGGTATTTTGTCTATGCAGTGTTAAGTACACAGGAAGAGCAGGGGAAAGAGGCAGGTGCAGAACGCCTGGAGCAGGCCTGGAAATTGTATGGCAGATTTCGGAATACAGCGTGGGCAGTAAGCTGCGCCGGGTATGGCCTGCGGGCTCTTCTGGACATGCAGCAGCAAATTCAGAAGCTTGCCCGGTTCCAGCTTTTTGGAGGAGAGCGTTTCCTGACGGAAAAACAGTACAAAAAGGAGCGCGGTGAGTGGGAGAAGGCAGCCGGATTTTCCGGAAAGGAGCTGGAGGATCTGGTTCTTGCCGGAGAAACAGAAAAACTTCTGAAAAAACTTCATGAATCGGTGGAAGGAAAACTTTTGCCGGAATGCAGGTACATCCTGAAATCTGCCCTATTTCAGGGATATGAGACTTCCGTGCTTCCCTCCCAGAAAAGTGCGGATTACAGGCCGGAATGGCTGGCGCTCAAAAAGGAAAAAATGGAAAGGGCGGAAAAAAGCCATGAATTGTGGAAGATTACGGAGGAAGCGTTCCATGAAGTATTTGGACGGCTGGAGCTGCTGTGCGCGAAAAATATGCAGATGGTGGTAGAGAGGGCGAAGGCCATCGCAAGGCTGGAATACGCGGACGGGGAACTGTCTCTTGGCCTCGTGGCGCAGAGGCTGGGATTTAATACTACGTATTTCTCCCACATTTTTTCAGCCGTTTCCCAGCAGGGGTTTGCCGAATACCTGACAGATGTCCGTATCCGGAAAGCGAAAGAGCTGCTGCGGACGGACATGAAAATCCAGAACATCGCCCAGAGTATTGGATACAGCAGCCAGCCGTATTTCAGCACGAGATTCCGCGCGGAAACCGGCCTGACTCCGTCCCAGTACCGGGAAAACGCAAAAAACTGAACGAAAAACAAAAGATATGCCATATTTCTGCCTGCTGCGGCCTGCTATATTTTGATTAGCAAAAGATAATATCAAAATTCAGGAGGTTTTTAGATGGGCAGCGTGGATAAAAATACAGCGTTGGAGCTGTACCGGACGATGCTGATGATCCGGCGTTTTGAAGAAAAATTGTTTTTCCTGTTTTCTACACGTGCAATGCCGGGCTCCATGCATCAGTACAACGGGGAAGAGGCCGTTGCGGCAGGGGTATGCTCCTGCCTTAATAAGTCGGATTATATTACAAGCACGCACAGGGGCCATGGCCATTGTATCGCCAAAGGGGCGGATGTGCGCAATATTATGGCGGAAATGTTTGCGAAATCCACAGGATGCTGCAAGGGCATGGGCGGCTCCATGCATATCGCTGATTTTGGCGTGGGCATGCTGGGGGCAAATGGAATTGTCGGAGGCGGGCTGCCTCATGCGGCAGGAGCCGCGTGGAGCAGCCAGTACAGAGGGACGCAGCAGGTGGCCGTGGCCTTTTTCGGCGACGGCGCGAGCAACGAGGGATCCTTCCATGAATCCCTGAACCTGGCGGCGGTCTGGAAGCTTCCGGCAATTTTTGTGTGCGAAAATAACCTTTATGGATTTTCTACTTATTACCGCAGGTCTACGCCCATAGAAAATATCGCGGACCGGGCGGCGGCCTACGGCATACCGGGCATTGTGGCGGACGGCATGGATGTCCTGGCAGTGCGGGAAGCGGCCAGGGAGGCTGTGGACCGGGCGCGCCGTGGGGAGGGGCCGACCCTGATAGAATGCAAAACCTACCGCTACATGGGCCATTCCCGGTTTGAAAAGCCCTGCTACCGCACGGAGGAAGAGGTGCAGGAATGGAAGAAAAGGGATCCCATCCTCTGCTTCCCCAAAGTGCTGAAAGAGCAGTTCTCCGTCACGGAAGAAGAACTAAGGCAGGTGGAGGCCTATGTAGACGAAAAGATCGAAGACGCGGTCCGTTTCGCGCAGCAGAGCCCGGATCCGGAACCTGAAGACTATAAAAAATATATTTTTGCAAAGTAGAGGGAGGTGGCTTTTGTGGAGAGTACCAGGATTGTCCAGGCTTTGCGCCAGGCATTGATCGAGGAGATGGACAGGGATGAAAATATTGTCCTTCTGGGAGAGGACATCGGGGTTTTTAACGGCTCTTACCGGGTTACAGAAGGGCTTTTGGACAAATATGGAGAGAGACGGGTGAAGGACACGCCCATCTCTGAGATTGCCATTGTGGGGGCGGCAGTCGGGGCGGCGATGACAGGCCTGCGGCCTGTGGCGGAGATCCAGTTCAATGATTTTATGGGCTGCGCCATGGATCAGATCTGCAACCAGGCGGCAAAGATACGCCTGATGATGGGAGGCCAGGTGTCTGTCCCTCTGGTGATACGCGCCCCCTACGGGGCCACCGGAAGGGCAGCCCAGCATTCCCAGTCCCTGGAGGCGTGGTTCGCCCATGTGCCGGGGCTGAAGGTGGTGATGCCAAGCACCCCATACGACGCGAAGGGACTGCTAAAAACGGCGATCCGGGATAACAACCCAGTTGTTTTCCTGGAACACAAGCTTTTGTATGGGGCGGCCTCCCCGGGCGGCAAGGCCAAATCCGTGGTGGATGAGCTGGATCAGACATTCCGGCCGGCCCCGGAGGGGGAATACACGATCGAACTGGGAAAAGGAGATATCAAGCGCCAGGGAGGAGACGTAACCATCGTTGCCGTGGGCTACATGGTACACAGGGCGGTCCAGGCGGCGAAGGTTCTTGCGGAGGAAGGAATTGAGTGCGAAATCCTAGATCCGAGGACGATCGTCCCTCTGGATACAGAGCTCATCCTGAACTCCCTGAAAAAGACAGGGCGCCTCGTGGTTGTGACAGAGTCGGTGGGGCGCTGCGGCTTTGCGGCGGAGGTGGCCGCGCTGGCCAGCGAGGAAGGGCTGTTTGAACTGGACGCCCCGGTGAGAAGGGTCTGCGCGGAAAATTCACCGATTCCGTTTGCGCCCTGCTGCGAGGCGGACGCCCTGCCGGATACGGGCAAGATTGTAAAAGCGGTAAGAGAAATCTGCGGAAAATAGACGGGAGGCGGGAAGATGGCGACAAAGGTGATTGTGCCCAGCGAAGGCGGGGATCTCTGCGTGATTTCAGAGTGCGCGGTTTCGGCTGGGGATCGTGTGAGCATGGGGGATCTGATCTGCTCCGTGGAGACGGACAAGGCGATGGTGGACGTGTCCGCGCCCTGCGGCGGCGTGGTGCTGGCGGTTCTGTACCAGGAGGGGGATGAGGTGAAAGCCTTTGAACCCGTGGCAGTGATCGGGGAAGAAGGAGAAAGCCTGGAGGAAGAGGAAAGCCCGGAAAAAGAGAAAAGTCCGGAGGAAGGAAAGCCGTCAGGCACAGAAGCCTCTTTGACGTCCCCCAGGGCGCGCAGGTACGCGCAGGAGAACCACATCAGCCTGGAAGGGATAGAAGGGACTGGCATGTGCGGGAGCATCACGGAAAAGGATGTTAGAGAGGCTGCCGGGGAGAACCCCCAGGGAGACTTTCGGATCCGGACGTTTAGCAGGATAGAGCAGGCTTCCGGGCGCCATGTGCTGGAATCCCTGCAGCAAAGCGCGCAGTTTACGCTGACAGCGAGAGTGTGCGCGGACAGGCTTTTGCAGCTTCGCGCCCAGCTTAAAGAAACGCCGCAGATACCCGAGCTGGCGGCCGTTACAGTCAATGATTTGTTCTGCTTTGCGGTGTCCAGGACGCTTCCCCAGTTTCCGAGGCTGAATGCGGTGTGGCATGGACAGGAGCTTTATGAATACGAGACGGTGAACCTTGGCATCGCGGTGGACGCGGGAGAAGGGCTTGTGGTGCCGGTGGTGGCGGAAGCGGAGAAATTGTCATTGTATGGGCTGTCAAAGAAAAGCCATGAGCTTGCAGGAAGCTGCAGGGCCCATACGCAGCGCGCGGAGGATCTAAAAGGAGCCACGTTTTCTGTGAGCAACCTGGGGAAATATGGAGTGGAGGCCTTTACCCCCATCTTAAACGCCCCCCAGGTGGCCATTCTCGGAATCGGCGCCCCGGTAAGCAGGCTGGTGCTGGATGGCGGGCAAGTCCGGGAGACAAAGGAAATCATGCTGTCCCTGACGCTCGATCACAGGGCGGTGGACGGCGCTTATGGAGCGAAGTTTCTGCAGGCGCTCCAAAGGAATGTGGAGCAGATGGATCTTCTTCTGGCCAGATAGGAGGATGATAAGGTGAGCTATTCTCTGGGAATTGATATTGGGACAGGATCGGCAAAGGGTGTTTTATTTTCTGCCGGGGTAAAGCCGGTGGCACAGGCACAGGCGGAATACCCGACCTATTTTCCCCAGGCGGGCTGGGCGCAGCAGAAAGCCGCAGACTGGTGGAAGGCAGTAGTGGAAGTCATTCACAGGCTTATCCAGGAAAGCGGCATCGACTCCAGGGACATAGGAGCGGTGTCCGTCAGCTGCCAGGCGCCCACCGTGCTGCTGCTTGGCAAAGATGGAGAACCGGTCTACGACGCCCTGATCTGGATGGACCGGCGAAGCGAAGAGGAATGCGCCTGGCTGGCAGAGCACGTGGGGCGGGAACGGATTTTTGAAATAACCGGAACCAGGCTGGATCCCTATTACGTGTACCCGGAGCTTCTCTGGATGAAGAGGCATGAACCGGAAGCTTTTGGGAAAGCGGAAATCCTTCTGCAGGTGAACGGCTATATCAACTACAAGCTGACAGGCCGTTACTCCCTGGATCCGGTCCATGCGTCCCATACGCAGATGTATGACGTGCAAAAGCATTGCTGGAGCCAGGAGCTTTTTGACGCCATTGGGGTCAGTACGGAACTGTTCCCGCCCGTCACTGGCTGCATGGAGGAGATAGGAAAAGTCAGCGCCAAGGCTGCGTTCCTGACCGGGCTGGCAGAAGGGACGCCGGTGCTTTGCGGGACGGTAGACGGGGCGGCGGCTGTGCTGGAAGCAGGCGTGACGGGCGGCGGGAACGCCGTAGAGATGACAGGGACTTCTTCCGGGCTTATGATCGCGTTTGAGGAGCTTAGGACGGCGCCCAATATGGCCCACCAGTACAGCATCGTCCCCGGAGGGCACATTCTATACGGGGCGATGAGCACGACGGGAGCCAGCTATAAATGGTTCCGGGATCAGCTGTACGATCACGATAAGCGTCTGAAAGACCCTTATGGGAAGATGGAGGATGAGATTCTGCGGGAGGCCCCGGATCCGACAGATCTTATTTTTCTCCCCTATATGCAGGGAGAGCGCTGTCCTATCTGGGATACGGATGCCAAAGGAGTTTTCCTGGGGCTGAACTTAAGGACTACGAGAGCCCAGATGATGCGCGCTGTGATGGAAGGCGTGGGCTTCGCCCTCCGGGACAACGCAGAGGAGGCTAAGAAGGCAGGGGTGCAGCTTATGTCCCTGCGCAGCGTAGGAGGCTGCACAGGAAGCCCGCTCTGGACAGAAATCAAAGCTTCTATCCTGGATATGCCGATTGCAGTCCCGGAGCAGACCCTGGGGGCTCCGGGAGGCCTTGGGATGATGAACGCGGTCTGGCTGGGGGAATACCCGACGCTCCAGGAGACTGCAGCCAGGGTGCAGGGAAGGATGCAGGTGATAAAACCCAGGCCGGCATGGACGCAGTATTACCAAGACATGTATGAGATTTACCATAGCTGTTACGGAGCGCTCCGGGAACCGTTTTCAGCAATTTCACAATTAAGCAGATAAAGAAAGTATATTTTTTATATGTAATACACAAAAAAACGAACATTCACCTAAAGACAGCAAATTTACTTGAAAAAGACAAAATGGTAGCATAAATACAGACGGAAGACGTCGGATAAAAAATGAAAAGGAGAGTGAAACATGAAAAAGGTAATTGCAATGCTTCTTTCCCTGACAATGGTATTTGGCATGGCGGCATGCGGCGGGACAGATACCCAGGAAGAAGGCGGGACGGCAGCGGAAGAGGCTGCGGCGGAAGAGACAGAAGAGACGGCGGATGCGGACAGCGCTAAGACAGACGCAGACGCGCAGGACGGCGCGGCGGCTGGCAGCTATAAGATTGGCTTCAGCGTAAAGACCCTGACCAACGAACCCTTCCAGGCGTTTATCGCTGACATGATCCAGGTCAAGGTAGAGGAGGCTGGCTGTGAGTTTGTCCTGGCCACGACAGACAGCGCGGAAGATGTGGCGCAGCAGGTCAGCCAGATTGAGGATATGCTGGTATCCGGCATCGACGCGCTGATTGTGAATCCTCTTGACAGCAATGCCATTATCCCGGCCCTGGAAAGATGCAAAGAAGAGAATGTACCTGTGATTATGGTAGATTCCGGCCCGGCGGAAGAGACGGACGAAAGCCTGTACGTGACCTATATCGGGACAGATAATTACGCGGGCTCTGTGACTGCCGCTGAAAAGATGGCGGAAGAATTGGGCGGAGAAGGAAAAGTCGCCATCGTCCGCGGCGTCAGCGGAAATACGGCGGGCGAGGCCAGGGCCAATGGATTTAAGGCCGGGCTGGAAGGAACCAATGTGGAAGTGGTGGCGGAGCAGCCGGGCAACTGGAGCAATGACGACGCGCTGCAGGCGATGGAAAACATGCTGATTGCGAACCCGGATATAGACGGCGTATATTCCTGCTCAGATGTAATGCTTGACGGGATCCTGGAAGCCATCGACAGCGCAGGGGCAGAGGATATTCTGATTTACAGCTTCGACGGGCTGACAAACGGCTGCCAGCTGGTTCTGGACGGGAGAGTGCAGGCCACGATGCAGCAGTATCCTTCTGTGATGGGCGAGCTTGCCGTAGAATATCTGCTTCAGATTCTGAATGGAGAAAAGACGGCAGAAGACTTTGAAAAATTCGTGGACAGCGGCGTTGCATACGTAACGCAGGAGAATGCTGAGGAAGCGCTTCAGAACGCCCCGTAGAAGAGGGCGGAGGCAAAAGCAGCTCCTGGACACTGATACGAATAAAACCATGAAACAGGCTGCATGGAACATTCGGCATATGGCGGAGACATGCAGCCGCTTTTATTAAGCAGAAGGAGTGTATAATGCAGAAATCTGTTCTGAAAACAAAAGAATTTTTTCGGGCAGTGTCAGGGCGTCCGCTTGTCCGCACCCTTGTAATAATAGCCGCAGTTTGTGCGGCGGCAGCTCTGATCCCGAATTTTTTAAAATTTTCAAACCTGATGAATGTGCTTCGTCAGGCGAGCGTCATAGCCATTCCGGCTATCGGCGTGACGATGGCCATGATCACAAAAGGCATCGATCTCTCGACCAGCGGCGTTATCGTGTTCGCGCCTATGTGCGTGGTCGTTTTGTACCGCGGGGGCGTCCCCTTCTTTCTGTGTGCCCTGTGCGGTATCCTCATAGGAATTCTGGCAGGGCTTCTGAATGGGATTTTGATTGCCCGGGTCGGCGTGCTTCCCTTCATAGCGACCTATGTGTCTGGAACCATCATGCTGGGCCTTACCATGGTAATCGGAAATGGCGGTTCTGTGACAGGCTTTCCGAAGGGATTTACACAGATTGGAAATGGCTCCGTCCTGGGAATCCCCTGGTCGAACCTGATCATGCTGGTATGCGTGGCGGCAGGAGCTCTGTTCCTGGCCAAGACGAAGCATGGCAACCGGATCTATGCCCTGGGAAACAATGAAGCAGTCATACGGATGGAGGGGTTAAGCCCGGAAAAACTCCTGATTGCGATTTATGGGATTGGAGGGTTTTTCTCTGCCATAGCGGGCCTGCTTTTAAGCTCCCAGCTTTCGACCGTACATCCGACGCAGGGGAACAGCTACCAGCTGGATTGCGTCGCGGCCTGTATTCTGGGAGGAACCAGTATGCTGGGCGGCTCTGGGACGGTGGTGAATTCGGCGCTGGGCGCGGTCGGGATCGCCGCCATGCGGAATGCCCTGAACCTTCTTGGACTGCACCCGTATGTCCAGAACCTGGTGCTTGGAAGCCTGATTATTTTCATTGTCGCAGTCAATGTTCTGCTTAAGCGAAGAGAGAGGCGGCAGCAGGAGAGCTTTCATATAAGGAGGGCGGAGAACGGATGAGCAGCAGTAGAAATAAAAATGTGGTTCTTTCGGCTGTAAAGCAGAACGCGCCTATCGTTTATCTGATCATCTTTGTGGCGATAGGCTGCCTGTTTGTACCGAATTTTGGTTCAAAGGCGAATTTCCTGAATATACTCCGGCAGGCAGCGGCTCCGGCTGTCTCCTGTATCGCCATGACGTTTATCCTGATTACGGGAAATATAGATTTGTCTACCGGTTATATTGTGAGCCTGGTTTCGATATCCTGCGGGATCATGGTAAAAACCCTGGAGCTCCCCCCTTATCTGGTAATTCTCCTCTGTCTCCTGATAGGCTGCGCGGCCGGGGCGGCCAATGGGCTGTTCGTGACAGTGTGTGAGATCCCTTCCTTTATCGTGACGCTTGGAAGCGGAATGATACTTACAGGGCTTGCCCAGCTTGTAAGCCAGAATACGTCTTACCATGATCTGCCGGATAACTTCCGCGCCTTTGCCAAGGCGGAGATTTTTTCTCTTCCCATTACGGTTTTCTATGCGCTGCTGGTTGCCCTGCTCGCATGGATTATCCTGCACAGGGCAGTGTTCGGGCGTGAGCTTCGGGCGCTGGGACTCAATGCGCAGGCCAGCCGGATGGCGGGGATAAAAGAGAAAAAATCTGTATTTATCACCTTTGTGATTTCAGGCGGCCTGACAGCGTTTTGCAGCATCCTCATGACTATCCGCGTAAACTGCGCGCAGCCGGATCTGGGCGGAAGCAATTTCTCGTTTGAAGCGATCACAGCGGCAGTCATAGGAGGCACAAGCCTTTTGGGCGGCCGGGTCAATATTCCCTGCTGTGTGGCCGGAGCCCTGATTATCAAATGTATTGAGAGCTGGATTAATATTCTGAATCTGAACTATTACCTGTACCAGGCAATTCTGGGAATCGCCATTTTGATTGCGCTTATCGCGGACGCGCTGAAGAACAGGGAAAGATAGGAGGGGCGGCGTTGAGAGAAAAAATTCTGGAGCTGGATCATATTACGAAATACATCTTCAATGTAAGCACAGGCAGGCCTATCAGGGGGACCGACGTAAAAATCCTGGACGACGTGCACTTTGATCTCTATAAAGGGGAGGTACACGCGCTTCTGGGAGAGAATGGGGCGGGAAAATCTACGCTGATGAAAATCATAGGCGGGATCATCCCCTGCGATGAAGGGGTCATGAAGCTGGATGGCAAGGAAATTCAGTTTCGCAATTCCCGTGAAGCCAGGGCAAAGGGAATCGCCTTTGTGCACCAGGAGCTGAACCTGTGTACGAATATCGACGTGGCGCACAATTTCTACCTGGCCAACGAGCCCACAGGGAAATTCGGGCTGATGAAGGAAAAGGAAATGTACGAAAAGAGCGCGGAGGCGATCCGGGCGCTGGGATTTGAACTGGACACCCATACAAAGCTTGGAAGGCTCTCCACTGCGCAGCAGCAGATCGTCGAGATCTCCAAAGCGTTGTCTTACGATTCTAAAATTATTATTATGGATGAGCCCACGGCCAGCCTGACCAAAAAGGAGATTGAAATGCTCTTTTCCCTGATTCACGACTTGAAAAAGCGGGGCATCAGCATTATCTATATTTCCCACCGGCTTGATGAAATCCAGCAGATAGGCGATCGGATGACAGTCATGCGGGATGGCTGCTATATCGGGACCATGGAGAGAGCGCATTACAGCGACGAGCAGGCGGTGAATATGATGGCAGGCCGCGTTACGAACAATATTTTTGAAAAAGAGCATATCCCAGGGGACGAGATTGTGCTGGAGATAAAGGATTTGAAGATAGGAGAGGCGGCGGAGCCTCTGAGCCTGACAGTGAAAAAAGGCGAGGTAGTGGGCTTATGCGGGCTTGTGGGAGCAGGGCGCACAGAGCTTGCCAGGACGATCTACGGCGCCCGTCCGGATGCCGGCGGGGAGGTCTGGTACCAGGATGAGCTTTACAGGAAGCGCTCCCCAGGGAAATCCATCCAGAAAGGAATCGTCTATCTGTCTGAGGACAGAAAGATAGACGGCCTTATTACAGCGGCGGGAGTATCGGAAAACCTGGTTCTCTCCGCCCTGCATCAGCTGTTCCCGGGAGGGCTTGTCAGCCGCAGAAGGCAAAAAGAGAGAGTGGGGCAGCTGATAGGAGAATTTAATATCAAGTGTATGGACCGGGATCAGCTGGTATCGACTTTGTCAGGGGGGAACCAGCAGAAGGTGTCGCTGGGCAAATGCTTCGCGGTGGAGCCAAAGGTGCTGATTCTGGATGAACCTACCCGGGGCATAGATATCAACACGAAATTTGAGATCTACCACCTGATCGACCAGGCCGCGAAACAGGGCCTTTCTGTCCTCGTGATCTCTTCGGAGATGGCGGAGCTGATCGGCATGAGCGACCGGATCTATATCATGCGCGGCGGCACGATCACAGGTATGGTTTCTGATGAGGAGGAGATGACGCAGGAAAATCTGGTGGCGAAAATCATTGGAGTATAGAATGGTTGCGAAAAAGAACTCTGCAGCAAGGGATAACGCTTTGCCGCAGAGTTCTTTTATGCAATAAGCACAAAAAGAATGGGATTAATATATAAAAAACGCCAAAAATGAAGAAGGACAGCAGAAAGCAGTTGACAAAACTTTAGCTGGATTGTACTATCAATACATAGAACAATCAACATCCTACATTATATGAAGGACAATAAAAAGAGCGCAAGAAATGTGAGAAAAATAAGGAACAGGAGGAGCGTAATGGAGGGAAACAGTATCAGAGAACTGAAGAACACAGCAGTGGATCTGCGCAAACATGTGATCGACATGATTTACAAGGCGCAGTCAGGCCATCCGGGCGGCTCTCTGTCGGTGGCAGATTTTGTGACAGCCTGCTATTTCCGGGAGATGCGGGTGGATCCGAAGAACCCCAGGTGGGAGGACAGAGACCGGTTTATCCTGTCGAAGGGCCATGTGTGCCCGGCCCAGTATGCGGCCCTGGCCATGAAAGGCTACTTTGGCATGGAGGTGCTGGATACGCTGCGCAAAGAGGGATCGATGCTGCAGGGGCATCCCGATATGAAGAAGTGCCCGGGCATCGACATTTCCACAGGCTCCCTGGGACAGGGCCTGGCCTGCGGCGTGGGCATGGCCATCGACGGAAAGCGCCGCGGCAGGGATTACCGCGTCTACGTGGCGGTGGGCGACGGAGAGTGCCAGGAGGGCGAGATCTGGGAGGCCTGCCAGACTGCGAACAAATACCAGCTGGACAACCTGATTGTATTCGTGGATGACAACGGACTGCAGCTGGACGGAACCACCGACGAGGTCATGCCGAATATCAATCTGGGACATAAATTCCAGGCTTTCGGCTTCGATGTCTACGAGATCGACGGCAACGACATGGAGCAGGTGGTGGCGGCCATCGAGCTTGCCAAAACTGTGAAGAACGGCCATCCCAAATGTCTTTTCGCCCACACGGTAAAGGGCAAGGGCGTCTCCTTTATGGAGAACGAGTGCGGCTGGCACGGCACGGCGCCCAACAAGGAACAGTACGAGCAGGCAATGAAGGAACTGGACAGCCAGTATACAGCGTCTTAGGAGGAAGGGTTATGGAAGAGAAAAAGATAGCGACCAGGGACGGCTTTGGAGAAGCAGTCGTGGAGCTGGGAAAAGAAAATCCGGATATCTATGTGGTGGACATTGATATCGGAAAATCCTGCAAGACCGGGCAGTTCTGGAAAGAACTGCCGGAGCAGTACCTGAATGTAGGCATCGCGGAGCAGAACGCGGCGGGCGTGGCGGCAGGGCTTGCCACCTGCGGACGGATTCCCTTTGTGGTGACCTACGCAGCCTTCGGGAGCATGCGGATCTGCGAGATGATCCGCCAGGAAATCTGCTATCCGAAGCTGAATGTGAAAATCGCCTGTTCCCACGGCGGCGTGACGCCGGCCAACGACGGAGCCAGCCACCAGTGCATCGAGGACATGGGAATCATGAGGACCCTGCCGAACATGACCGTGGTGATGCCGGCGGATTACGTGTCCGCGAAAGCCCTGGTAAAAGCGGCTGCGGCCTGGGACGGCCCGGTGTACCTCCGGTTTACCAGGGATGCTGTCCCGGTGATTTACGAGGAGGGAGAAACATTCGAGATCGGGAAAGCGAAGGAGCTGCGGGGAGGAGACGACGTGGCCCTCATCGCGAACGGCGATACCGTCCGCCTGGCTCTGAAGGCGGCGGAAGAACTGGAGCAGAAGGGAATCGCGGCCCGGGTGCTGGATATGCACACCGTAAAGCCTCTGGACCGTGAGGCGGTGATGGACTGCATCCATACCACGAAGGCGGTTGTGACCGTGGAGGATCACAACATCTACAATGGCCTTGGAAGCGCGGTGGCGGAGCTGGTATCGGAAAACGGAACGGCTCTTCTGCGCAGGGTCGGCATCCAGGATCAGTTCGGCCAGTCAGCCCCCTATGAGCGGCTTCTGGAGATGAACGGAATTACGGTGGAAAACATTGTGAAGCAGGCGGAGGAGCTGCTGGAGCAGAAAAACCGCGGCTGACGGAACAGAAAGATATGATATAATTTCAGAAAGGTGGAAGAAAACATGCTGGATTTTACAGGACAGGTAGTATTGATTACCGGGGCAGGCTCCCCGAAGGGAATTGGACGGACGATTGCGCATACCTTTGGACGCCAGGGCGCGCAGGTGGTGCTCTGCGATATCAACCAGGCGGGCCTGGACGCCAACGTAAAGGAAATGGAAGGACTGGGCTATAAGGCTTACGGCATCGCCGGGAATCTCTGCGAGAAGGAATCCGTGGACGCCCTGGTGGCGGAAGTAACCGCGAAGTTCGGGCGCATCGACGTGCTGGTGAACAACGCTGGCGTGTCCCAGAAGGTGACGGTCGCAGACATGAAGCTGGACGACATTAAGAGGATTTTCAATGTCAATATGTTCGGCCTCTTCCTGATTACCCAGGCGGTCTGCGAGGTCATGAAGAAGCAGGGCTATGGAAGAATCGTAAGCTTAAGCTCTGTCTCCGGAAAGCGCGGAGGCGGCGTGTTCGGAGGAGCGCACTACTCTGCCAGCAAGGCTGCGGTCCTGGGCTTTTCCAAGAATCTGGCCCGCGAGGTGGCGCGCGACGGCATCACGGTAAACTGCGTATGCCCCGGCCTCATCAATACAGAGATTTGGAAGAGTATGCCGGATGAGCAGGCAGCGGAGGTCATTGCGGGAATTCCCATGGGACGTCCGGGCGAGACCCAGGAGGTGGCGGACGCCATCGTGTTCCTGGCTTCCAAAGAGGCCTCCTATATCACCGGAGAAGAGATCGACATCAACGGCGGCTCTCATATGGACTAACCGACAGCAGCACAGGCCTTCCTGTGCCGTAACCCCCAACCAAAACACAGGAAAAAGGAGGTTCTCTTATGGACTCTTCCCTTGGTATCATTGCAGTGGTTCTGGGAGCTATCGCGTTACTGCTGTTTTTGATTCTGAAACTGAAAATACATGAGGTGCTGGCGCTTTTGATCGTGAGCGTCGTGGCGGGTCTGGCCTTTGGCATGTCTCCTGCCTTTGTGTTTGAAACCATTGAAAAGGGAATGGGAAGCACACTGGGATTTCTGGCCGTGGTTATCGCCATCGGCTCCATGTTCGGTGAGGTCATGAAGATTTCCGGCGGCGTCCAGAATCTGGCGGATACCCTGTACCGGAAGGCAGGGGAGCGGAATATTATCTGGGCCCTGGGCTTTATCGGAATCCTGGTCGCCATCCCCATCTATATTGAAGTGTGCTTTATTATGTTTGCGCCCATCATTTACCGCTTCGCCAAGACCGGAAAGCGCAGCCTTCTGTACTACGCGGTTCCCTTCCTGGCAGGCGTGGTGATTTCCTATTCCACCATCCCGCCGGCGGCGGGGGCCATGACCGGAGTGGTCGGCCTGAGCGCGGACGTGGGCATGGTAATTCTCTTCAGTCTGGCGGCGGCGGTCCCGGCCATGCTGGTCGGCGGCGTGCTCTATGGAGGTTTCCTCGGGAAACGGATTTATATCGAGGTGCCAAAGCACATGGATCCGGAGCTGAAGGAAGAAATGAAAGAAGAGGCTGCGGTCAGAAAGCATGTGAAGAAGCCTGGCTTTGTCTCCGTGCTGCTGGTATTCGTGCTGCCGCTGCTTCTGATGATTGGCCGCGCGGGCTGCGATTTCCTTCTCCCGGAGGGACACCCGGCGCGTCAGGTCATGACGCTGATCGGCCATCCCTTTGGAGCGCTGATGATAGTCTGCGTGCTGGCGATTTATTTCTTCGGCATCCGGGGCGGCTTCACGGCTGACGACCTGCGGAACGTGGCGGACAAGGCCCTCTACCCGGCGGGCATGATCGCCCTGGTGGCAGGCGCCGGCGGCGCCTTCGGCGAGATTCTGGTGGAGTCCGGCGTCGGCGACGTCATCGCCCGTTATGCCCAGCACATCGGCCTGCCGGTGCTGGCCCTGGCCTATATCACGGCTGCCTTCATCCGTGTGGCCCAGGGATCCGGCACGGTGGCTATTGTCACCACCTCGGTTCTGATGGCTCCTGTGGTGGACGCCATGGGCGCGGCAGTCAGCCCTGCCATGCGTTCCCTGATGGTTACCGTCATCGGCTTTGGCGCTATTATGGCATCCCATTTAAACGATTCCTCCTATTGGATTACCGGAAAGTATTTCAATATGGATGAGGTCACGAACCTGAAGGTCTGGACCGCCACGACAAGCATTATCTCTCTTACCGGCTTCGCGGTCTGCATGGTTCTCAGTCTGTTCGTATAAATCAGAGGTTATTTTTACTGCCAAATACACCGGAAAAAGGAGCGTCCGCATGGCCTTAAGGGCCGGATGGGACGCTTCTTTTTCTTTGCCAGCTATCTTGACAGAAAAAGAAAAAAAGCTTTATACTGGAAAAAAGCTTCTAAGATACAACATAGGATGAAAAGCAGACAAGAGAGGAGGCAGATCCTATGCAGCTGAAAAAAGTAAAAAATCCTTCCGTCGTGCAGCAGGTGATCGATTCCCTGACGGACGCCATGATCCGCAAGGAGCTGCGTCCCGGAGATAAGATTCCCACAGAAAACGAGCTGTCGGAGAGTCTTGGCGTGGCCCGCAACTCTGTGCGGGAGGCCATCAAGATTCTGGTGTTCCTGGGGGTTCTGGAGATCCGCAGGCCGGAAGGCACCTTTGTGTGCGACGGATTTTCGGAATCCATGATCAATCCCATGATCTACGGGATCATTCTGAACCAGGGGGATTCCTGGGACAGCCTGATGGAGCTGCGGGAGATGACAGAGGCAGGCGTCATCCGCCTGGCCATCGAAAAGGAGACACAGGAGGATCTGGACAGACTTAAGAGTGCGCTTGCCGCCATGAAGGAAGCCTTTTTCAGGGAGCCGCAGGATCTGCAGGCCTCCTTTGAGGCGGACAACCATTTCCACGATACGATCATGGAGATGGGACGGAACGTGATGGTGAGCAAGATTAACAATATCGTCCGCATTCTGACGGAAAGCGTGCGCTACGAGACGGTGTCCGGCATGATTACGTCGGGCCGGGCCGGGGAGCTGTACGAGGCCCATGAGCGTATCTACCGCAAGCTCTGCGAAAAGGATACCGGAAAGCTGAATGAATGCATCCGCGGCACTTATTTTTTATGACAGGGACGCCTGGCTTCGCATATACTGCTACAAAAAGGACATTTTTATGAACTTTTATGACGGGCAGGGATCCTATTTCGGCGCTTACCAGCCATATCCGTTTTACCCTTATCTGCCTTGGGCGGACGAAAAAACGCGCGATAAAAGAAGGTTTCAGGAGCTGTATCCTTCCCTGGCTAGACAGATTCAGCCGCTGGTAGAGGAAGCCTGCGACCGGATGGAGTATGAGGGGAGCCTGATGTTTGACGAGTACCCGGATAAGCTTCTGCTCCGCCGCCTGTGCCGGCACATCTGCGGGAAACTGGATAAAAGGGAATACCAGGACAGCGAAGCGTTCCAGGAAGATACGGGGAAAAACTGGATAGAGGAGTATGTGGCTGTGCTGCTGTTAAACGAGATGTATGAGAGGCGCTGCCGCCGGCGGGAGCGCAGGTACGGCGGCATTTTTTAGACGGAAAAATGCCAGGGAAAAGAACCAGGGAGGAAAAGGATGAGGGAAAAATACGTGGATTCTCCGGACAAGGAACAGGATCGGTATCTGGCGCTCTGTGATGTATGGAGAGAAAAGTATCTGGAACTGGACCGGGGAGAGCTTCAGGAAAGATTCCATCTGGAGAGTGACGATGGAGCGCAGTACATTACTTATTTTAACCAGAGGTACCGGCTGGATCAGGAGACCGGGATGATTGCGCTGGAAGAAAATCCAGGGAAGGAACTGCCCTTTAACGCTGTCATGACGATCTACCACCTTTTTTATTATTCAAAACCGGGAGCAAGGGTGTCAGGGCGGTTTGTGCCCTTCCGGGAGGTAAAGCGGGCCGCGCCCTTCGACGCGGCTTTTAAGCGCAACGTGCTGGACGCGGCGGCCCGCGCCTTTGAAGGCCGCCTTGAGGAGCTTGCGCGCGCCTGCGAAGCCCTGGGCGGGCAAAAGCTTCGGCAGGGAGACGCAGGGTACCGGATCCATGCCTTTGACTGTATGCCCCTGGAATTTATCTTTTGGGATGGGGATGATGAATTTCCTGCCCAGGCGAATATGCTGTTTGACGCGGACATCACGGATTTCCTCCACGAGGAGACGGTGGTCTGCGTAGGGGATGAACTGCTTCGCAGGCTTTTGGAGGAAGCTGGCCTTACAGATGTGAAACGGCCTTTTGGGGATAGATAAAAATATGTAAAAAAGAGGGGCCGCTGCACGAATTATTTAGTGCGGCGGCTCCAGCCTATCTCTGGCGTTCTGCCCATTCGCGCGCCCGCGCGATGGCGTCTGCCAGCCCGTCTTTTTCAATGTCTGCCGCCGTATAATCCGCGCTGTCCTGCACCTCTGGCATGGCGTTCCCCATGGCGATCCCAAAAGCGGCCTTTCGGATCAGAGCGATATCATTCATACTGTCCCCGATGGCGACTGTATCCTCCCATGGAATCTGGAAATATTCCAGCAGGTAACCGGCGCCCATGTCCTTGCCGTTGTCCTTTGGAATAATGTCCGCTCCCCCTGTCGCGTCTCCCATATAGAGAAGCCTTGTCTCCGGGAAATGAGCCTGGACATCCGCGATAGCTTCCTTGGTGTCTGCCAGGAAGAAAGAAGGGCGCGGGCTTTCATAGAGAGCCAGGAAGGCGTCGCCCTCCTGGGGGAGTATTTTGCGGCTGCTGTTGACAGGCAGGGATTTGAACCGCTCCAGGCTGGAAGTACACCAGGTTCCCCCATAGTTGGAGATCAGACAGTAGCCTTTTTCTGTCACATAGTCCAGGATCCGCCTCTGCAGTCCCGGCTCAAAATAGGTTTCCCGAATCAGCCGGCCTTCTGCCTCCAGGATGGCTCCGTTGGCGCTCACAAGCCCGTCCGGGATAAAACGCCCGCCGAACTCCTCTGGCAGATCATAGCTTCGGAACGCCCGTCCGCTGGCCAGCACCACCCGGAAGCCGTCCTCTTTCAGGCTTTCCAGCGCCTGGAGCGCGCTTTTTGGCACAGACCAGGTGCGGTGGCTGAAAATCGTATTATCGTAATCAATGAAAAAAATTGGTTTCATAAGCGCAGTTCTCCTCTTTCGTACTGTTTCCCATTATAATCTATTTTTTCCGGGAAAGATAGGCTGTAATACCTGAAAAATGTAAAGGATATGAAATAAAATTGTAAAATGACAGGATAAGGAGCCTGTGTTATAATATGACAGGAGGGAAAAAGCCCGGTTTTTCGGCATTTTGCCCCCTATCTCAGGTATTTACAAATCAAAAGATTGTGTTATACTAGTTAAAGGCCAAAAGGGGAATAGTTTTGGCGCAAAACAGGTAAGATAGACATCAGGCGGTCAGCTTTGCGCCGCGCTCCGGCATGAGAGACGGGGCAGGAAGCGGTGCGGTGCTGACATTATAAATAATGATATAGGAACAGAATAAGACAGAAATCACTGGAAACAGGATTTAGAAAGAGCTGGGAGTAGTTATGGATCAGTATGTGATTAAAGGCGGTAACCCGCTCGTTGGCGAAGTAGAGATTGGCGGCGCGAAGAATGCGGCTTTGGCGATTCTCGCGGCTGCGATTATGACGGATGAGACCGTCGTGGTGGAGAACCTTCCGGATGTGCGGGATATTAATGTCCTGCTGGAAGCGATGCAGAAGATCGGCGCGCATGTAGACCGCAAGGATCGCCACACGGTTAAGATAAATGGATCCCAGATAGGGGATTTCAGTGTAGATTATGAGTATATCAAGCGGATCCGCGCGTCCTATTATCTTCTGGGCGCCCTGCTTGGAAAGTATAAGCGGGCGAAAGTGCCCCTGCCGGGCGGCTGCAATATCGGAAGCCGTCCTATTGACCAGCACCTGAAGGGTTTCCGGGCCCTGGGGGCTGACGTGAAGATCGAGTACGGATTTATTGTGGCGGAGGCAGAGAGGCTGCGCGGAAGCCATATTTATCTGGATGTAGTCTCCGTAGGAGCTACCATCAATATTATGATGGCCGCTTCCATGGCGGAGGGGAATACCGTGATTGAGAACGCAGCCAAGGAGCCCCATGTGGTAGATGTGGCCAATTTCCTGAACAGCATGGGCGCGAATATCAAGGGCGCGGGCACAGATATTATCCGCATCCGCGGGGTGGAGCGCTTCCACGGCACAGAGTATCCGATCATTCCGGATCAGATCGAGGCGGGTACCTTTATGTTTGCCGCTGCGGTCACAAGGGGAGACGTGACAGTGAAGAATGTCATCCCCAAGCACCTGGAGGCGGCGACGTCGAAGCTTTTGGAGATTGGCTGTGAGATTGAAGAGCTGGACGACGCGGTGCGCGTGGTCTGCGCGAAAGGGCTGCGGTGTACGAATGTGAAGACGCTTCCCTACCCGGGCTTTCCCACAGATATGCAGCCGCAGATCACAGTGGCCCTGGCTCTCGCCAGGGGCAGCAGCATTGTCACGGAAAGCATTTTTGAGAACCGTTTCAAATACGTGGATGAGCTGGCCCGGATGGGCGCGAATATCAAAGTAGAGAGCAATACCGCGATCATCGAGGGCGTCGAGCGGTTCACAGGAGCCCAGGTATCCAGCCCGGATCTGCGTGCCGGGGCTGCGCTGGTGCTGGCAGGCCTCGCGGCGGAGGGGATCACGATCGTCGAGGATATCCATTATATTGAACGCGGCTATGAGCGTTTTGACGAAAAGCTCCGCAGCCTTGGCGCCGAGATAGAAAAGGTATCGGATGAACGTGAGCTGCAGAAATTCCGTCTCCGTGTGGGTTGACAAATGTCCAGGGCGGGTGTATGGTAGAGTACATGGTAAGCAAATTGAATATTGTAAGAATTTTCTCTTATTCAGAGTGATGGAGATACATAGGATCTGTGAAGTCACGGCAACCCCGCGAAGCGGAAGGTGCCAGCCTGAGCGAGTTTAATCGAACAATAAGAGGATTTGGTTATCAGTATATAACGGGTCCGCTTAACGCGGGCCTTTTTCGTACAGGAAAAAGCGTTCCTGTACGAAAAAGGCCGGATGATGCGCACTCGGCGCAGAGGAAGGGGCGCATGAAGCAGCCGCGCCTCGGCGCGCAAAGCAGGCGAGCCTGCTTTGATTAAAAGGTTCACGAAAGCAATGAGCAGTGCGGAATCCAGCGCCCTGCTCAGAAGAAAGGAAGAGAACATGGAAAGACTTTTATTTACCTCTGAATCAGTAACGGAAGGGCATCCGGACAAGATCTGCGATCAGATTTCAGACGCGATTCTGGACGCTCTGATTGAGCAGGATCCCATGAGCAGGGTGGCCTGCGAGACGGCTACCACCACAGGCATGGTGCTGGTGATGGGAGAGATTACGACAAAGGGCTACGTGGACATCCAGAAGATTGTCCGCGATACGGTTCGGGAGATTGGCTACGATCGCGGAAAGTACGGCTTTGACGCGGATAACTGCGCGGTGATTACGGCTATTGATGAGCAGTCGGCGGATATCGCCATGGGCGTGGACAGGGCGCTGGAGGCGAAGGAGCATCAGATGTCTGAGGATGAGATTGAAGCCATCGGCGCGGGAGACCAGGGTATGATGTTTGGCTATGCCACAAATGAGACGCCGGAGCTGATGCCTTATCCTATCGCGCTGGCCCACAAACTGGTACGCCAGCTCACAAAGGTGCGCAAAGACGGTACGCTGCCTTATCTGCGCCCGGACGGAAAGTCCCAGGTGACGGTGGAATATGATGAGAACGGCAGGCCCTGCAGGCTGGACGCGGTAGTGCTTTCCACCCAGCACAGCGAGGACGTGTCCCAGGAGCAGATTCATGAGGATATCCGGAAATATGTGTTTGACGCGGTGATCCCGGCAGATATGACAGATGAGAACACAAAGTTCTATATCAACCCCACAGGCCGCTTCGTGATCGGCGGGCCGCATGGGGACAGCGGCCTGACAGGGCGCAAGATTATCGTGGATACTTACGGCGGTATGGCCCGCCATGGCGGCGGCGCCTTCTCCGGGAAGGACTGCACGAAGGTGGACCGCTCCGCGGCCTACGCGGCCCGCTATGTGGCGAAGAACATCGTGGCGGCTGGACTGGCGGATAAGTGTGAGATTCAGCTCTCCTACGCCATCGGCGTGGCGCGGCCGACATCGATCAATGTGGACACATTTGGCACAGGGAAGCTTTCGGACAGCCGTCTGGTGGAGATTATCCGGGAGAACTTCGATCTGCGCCCGGCAGGAATCATCCGCATGCTGGATTTGAGAAGGCCCATCTACAAGCAGACGGCTGCTTACGGACATTTCGGACGCACAGATCTTGACCTGTCCTGGGAGAAGACGGACAAGGCAGAACTGCTGAAGAAATATTTATAAGAAGAATTTATATCGGAAGGGAGAGGGATGCAAAGATGCTGCTGGAAAAACTGAAAAGCCAGGGAATCACGGAAGCCCTGGAAGCCATTGGTTACAATTGTGTAGAAATTTTTGGAGGCCTTTCCCAGGAGGCGGAGGAACTCTACGCTTCTTACTCCTGGAGAAAGGTACCCTGCTCAGTAGAGGGGATCCGCAATGCCTATGTGGTTCACGCGGTTCCGTCTGAGGAGCAGCTGAAGAAGGGGTATGCCTGGGAAGAATGGTTCTTTCAGTTCGATAAGCCGGAGCATCATGTGCTGTTCCTGGAGAAAAAGGACTTCTGTGATCAGGAGATTTTTATTCCGGAGGACGACCAGGATCATCCCCAGGAGATTCGTGGGAAAGACTGGTATTATTTCTGCGATACGAAAAGCGTTCCTTATTTCCACGTTTAGTGAGAGGGGCTGCCTGGAGACAGGCAGCCCCTCGGCATTTCTTAAGATTCTCGGAGGATTCTTGTATTTTTCTTAATAATTCTGCATTGCCTTGCTTTTGACGGAATATAATGGTAGAGTAAGTATACCCTGAAACCGGGACAAACCCTGGTTCCGCAAAAGCGGATACCGGTCAAAAGAGGAGAGGATTATGAAAAAGAAAAATAAGGGGGTCCGTACACTTCTCACATCAGCAGTACTTTTGGTGCTGGTGATCGCAGCCGCCTGGATGCTGAAGGTACGGAGCGAAGTACGCGCTCAGGCAGCGGCAGAAGCGCTGGCCCAGGCGCAGGAAGAGGCGGCCCAGGCAGAGGCAGAAGCGGTGGCTCAGGCGCAGGAAGAGGCGGCCCAGGCGGAGCAGGAAGCCCAGGCCCAGGCAGAGCAGGAGGCGGCGGAAGCTGCGGCAGAGGAAGCGGCCCAGGCGGCCCAGGAGCAGCAGGCAGCGGACGCGGAGCAGGCGAAGGCGTCATATCTGTCAGATTACGACAGTGCACCGCTTCTCAGTACGACGCCGATTCGGGATCTGTCGCTGAATATCGGCGCTGCGGAGGATGAAGTGCGGCTGAGCTGGATGTCTCCAGACGGGAATCCGGGGAAAGTAAGCTGGTATACGATCCAGAACGGAGATTTCCAGATGGTAGATGCCGAGTGCACAGCGTCAGCTACAGTGCCGGGCTATTATGTGAATAAGGCAGTGGTCACGGGGATTGAGCCCGGAAGGACCTATGCCTACAAGGTGGGAAATGATACGGGCGGTTGGTCTCCGGAATACAAGTATGCAGTCCCGGATGTGAATACAGACGAAGGCTTTACCTTCCTTGTGACTTCCGACGTGGAGATTGGGCAGGATCATGAGCAGGAGATGCAGGTGACGGTGGAGGACTGGGATAAGGCTGTGACCCGGCTTACGAATTATGTGCCGGAGGCGCAGTTCCTGGTACATGCCGGGGATCAGGTCAGCGAATTCGGGAGCGAGGAGCAGTACGCGGGCTTTCTCGATCATCTGGCCCTTTATAAGATTCCCCTTGTCCCTGTGGTGGGAAACCACGATGTGGCCAATGAAGATATGGTGGAGAAGCTGGGATACCCGGCCGGGCCATACTTCTCTGAGCATTTTAATGTGCCGAACCGTTCGGATGCCTACGGGATCAACGGCGGCGACCAGACGGGGGATTATTATTTTATCCGGGGAGACGCGCTGTTTATCGTGCTGAACAGCTGCACGGATCAGCAGACGGATATCCATGAGGAGTATGTGCCGCAGGTGATAGCGCAGCATCCCGATACAAAATGGCGGATTATCATCCAGCATTACCCGCCCTACAGCGGCGTGCAGAAATACCAGGAGTCGTTGGATCCCTGGATTGCCAGTTCATTGGCTTATATCTGCGCGGATAATGACATTGATTTGGTGATTTCAGGCCATGACGCAGCTTATTCCCGTTCAGCCTTCACGGATCGGAAGTGCCAGGTATACGAAGGATATGACTATTCCAGCGGCGCTGTGGCGGTCAATCCGGAGGGCACGATGCATGTGACCTGCAGTACGGCCAGTGGAAGCATCTACCGGGACGCGTCCCCCAATGAGAAGCTGGTGTTCCAGGGCCAGCCCTACGCGCCTGTGGCCCTGCGCTTCGACGTGACAGATACAGAGCTTCACCTGACGGCTTACCTGATAGATTCCTGGACAGTCTACGACGAATATACGATTCAGAAGACTTGACAAGCGGCAAAAAGCCTGCTATATTACCCTCAGCTGTAAGCATAAAAATATGAAATAATCAAAAAAAGGCAGTGAAAAAGAGGAGTACGCAAAAGAGGCGTCAGACAGAGAGGGCGGTTCATGGCTGGAAGGCCGCCGGGGAAGAGCGCTTTGCGGAAGGTAGCTTTGGAGCCTGGATGGTGAAAATAAGAGTAGCTGTCCACGCCTGGCCAGCGTTATCGGGTAATGAGGTGCGCGGGATAAAAGACCGTGTACGAAGCAAGGTGGTACCGCGCGTTTTGCAGGACAAAATGACGCCCTTTCGTAAGAGAAAGGGCGTTTTTCTTTTACGCAGCGCGCCTGACATTTGAAAAACAGGAGGACCAAGAGGATGAAAGAACTGGCAAAGACCTACGATCCGAAGGGAATGGAGGATCGGATTTACGCAGACTGGATGGAAAAGAAGTATTTCCACGCCGAGGTGGACAGAAGCAGGAAACCGTTTACGATCGTGATGCCGCCCCCCAATATCACGGGCAAGCTTCACATGGGCCACGCCCTGGACAACACCCTGCAGGATATCCTGATCCGCTATAAGAGGATGCAGGGCTACAACGCCCTCTGGGTGCCGGGTACGGATCACGCGTCCATTTCCACCGAGGTCAAGGTCATTAACCAGCTGAAGGAAGAGGGCATCGACAAGAACGAGCTGGGCCGCGAGGGCTTCTTAAAGAGGACCTGGCAGTGGCGCGAGGAGTACGGCCACACCATCGTGGAGCAGTTGAAGAAGATCGGATCCTCCTGCGACTGGGACCGGGAGCGTTTCACCATGGACGAGGGCTGCTCGAAGGCGGTACAGGAGGTATTCCTGAAGCTCTATAAGAAGGGCTATATTTACAAGGGCTCCCGGATCATCAACTGGTGCCCGGTCTGCAAGACCTCCATCTCCGACGCGGAGGTGGAGCATGAGGAGCAGGCGGGCCATTTCTGGCACATCAACTATCCGATCAAGGGCAGCGACAAGTTTGTAGAGATCGCTACCACGAGGCCGGAGACCATGCTGGGCGACACGGCCCTGGCGGTCAATCCGGACGACGAGCGTTACCAGGATATCATCGGAAAGACGGTGATCCTGCCTCTGGTGGGCCGCGAGATTCCGGTCATCGCCGACGCTTACGTGGACAAGGAATTTGGAACGGGCGTGGTGAAGATTACCCCGGCCCACGACCCCAACGACTTCGAGGTGGGCAAGCGCCACAACCTGCCGGAGATCAATATCTTAAACGACGACGCCACCATCAATGAGAACGGCGGCAAGTACGCCGGCATGGACCGCTACGAGGCGAGAAAGGCCATCGTGAAGGAGCTGGAGGAGCAGGGGCTTCTGGTAAAGGTGGAGGACCATGTGCACAACGTGGGAACCCACGACCGCTGCGGCACCACCGTGGAGCCTATGATCAAGCAGCAGTGGTTCGTGAAGATGGAGGAGATGGCGAAGCCGGCCATTGAGGCGGTGAAGAACGGCGATCTGACCTTCGTGCCGGAGCGCTTTGACAAGATCTACCTCCACTGGCTGGAGAATATCCGCGACTGGTGCATTTCCAGACAGCTCTGGTGGGGACACCGGATCCCGGCCTACTACTGTGACGACTGCGGTGAGATCGTGGTGGACAGCGAGATGCCGAAGGTCTGCCCCAAGTGCGGCGGCACCCATTTCACCCAGGATCCGGACACCCTGGACACCTGGTTCTCCTCGGCGCTGTGGCCTTTCTCGACCCTGGGCTGGCCGGAGAAGACGGAGGATCTGGACTACTTCTATCCGACGGACGTGCTGGTGACGGGCTACGACATCATTTTCTTCTGGGTCATCCGTATGGTATTCTCCGGTTATGAGCAGACTGGAAAATGCCCCTTCCACCATGTGCTGATTCACGGCCTGGTGCGGGATTCCCTGGGGCGGAAGATGAGCAAGTCCCTGGGCAACGGCATCGATCCGCTGGAGATCATCGATCAGTACGGCGCGGACGCCCTGCGTTTCACCCTGGTGACGGGCAACGCCCCCGGCAACGACATGCGTTTCTATATGGAGCGTGTGGAGGCCAGCCGCAACTTCGCCAACAAGATCTGGAACGCCTCTCGTTTCATTATGATGAATATCGAGAAGGCGGAGGTTCCGGCGGACATGAAGCCGGAGGAGCTCACGGCGGCGGATAAGTGGATTCTCTCCAAGGTGAATACCCTGGCGCAGGACGTCACGGTGAACATGGATAAGTTCGAGCTGGGAATCGCTGTGCAGAAGCTCTACGACTTCATCTGGGAGGAGTTCTGCGACTGGTACATCGAGATGGTGAAGCCCCGCCTCTACAGCGAGGAGGATAAGACCAAGGCGGCGGCCCTGTGGACCTTAAAGACGGTGCTGGTGAACGCCCTGAAGCTTCTGCATCCCTATATGCCGTTTATCACAGAGGAAATCTTCCGCAACCTGACCGGAGAGGAATCCATCATGATTTCCGCCTGGCCGGAATATAAGGAAGCGTGGAGCTTCGCGGAGGAAGAGGGCAGCGTGGAACTCATCAAGGAGGCTGTGCGCGCCATCCGGAATACCCGTTCTTCCATGAACGTGCCGCCCAGCAAAAAGGCGAAGGTGTACGTGGTTTCTGAAAGCGAGCAGGTGCGCGCGGTCTTTGAGGGAAGCCGCAGCTTCTTCGCGGCGCTGGCCTATGCAAGCGAGGTCTGCGTGCAGACGGATAAGGCAGGCATCGGCGAGGACGCCGTATCGGCCCTGATTCCGCAGGCGGCAGTCTATATGCCCTTTGCGGAGCTGGTGGACCTTGAGAAGGAGCTGGAGCGCCTGAAGAAGGAAGAGGAGCGGCTGACAAAGGAGCTGGCCCGCGTGAACGGCATGCTGAACAATGAGAAATTCATGAGCAAGGCGCCCCAGAGCAAGATTGACGAGGAAAAGGAAAAGCTTGCGAAGTACACGCAGATGATGGCCCAGGTGAAGGAGCATCTGGCAGCCCTTGCGAAGTAAAGCATATCAAGCATACGGTATACGGTCTTCCGGGAGGGCCCGCGCCCTCCCGGAACTCCACATATGAAAAGTGAGGATTATGAAAAAGTTTAAGAACAGGCTGGGGAGATTTGGTTCTGCCTGCAGAACCTTTTTTGACAGGATCCATGAGAAATACAGCGGGCCGCTGGCAAAGCCGGTCGCTTTCGCGAACCGGTTTTCGCTTCTGCTGCACGCGGCGGCGTCCTGGATCATTTATTTTATTATGGAGGCAGTGTCCCGCCACAGTATCCCTGCGGCCTGGGAATTCATGATAGAGAACACAGCGGTCTTTGCCTACAACAGCTTTATGATCTTTATGAGCTTCATGCTGGTGTATCTGTTCCGGCGCAGGATCTTCATGCGCCTTCTGATCGCCTTCTTCTGGCTGGTGCTGGGCATTATCAACGGGACGATTCTTTCAAGCCGCGTGACGCCCTTTACGGGACAGGATCTGCACCTGATCACGGACGCTCTGGATATCGTAGGGAACTATATGTCCCCGGTGCAGCTGATTTTGAAGGCAGGGGGGATTGTTCTTGGCATCGCGGTTCTGGTGCTTTTGTGGAAATACGCGCCGAAATATCAGGGAAAACTCCGCTATCCTCTGAACCTGGCGGCCCTGGCCGCTGTGATCGGCCTTTTCGCCGGGGCGACGAGGCTCTGCCTGGAGCAGAGGGTGCTCTCCACCTATTTTGGGAACATTGCCTTTGCCTATGAGGATTACGGCCTGCCTTACTGTTTTTTCTGCAGCCTTCTGGCTACGGGGATGGATGAGCCTTACAATTATTCGGAAGAGACGATTGAGGCCATCGTGCAGCGGGATGAGGAGGCGCTGGCGGACGAGGACGACGATTCCGAGAAGCCGAATATCATCATGCTGCAGCTGGAGACCTTTTTCGATCCCACGACGGTGGAGTTTCTGGAATTCTCGGAGGACCCGATCCCGAATTTCCACAGGCTGATGGAGGAGTATTCCTCGGGCGCCTTCAAGGTGCCGTCCGTGGGAGCCGGCACGGCCAACACGGAGTTTGAGTGCATTACGGGCATGAATCTGCGCTATTTCGGGCCGGGCGAGTATCCCTACAAGACGATCCTCAAGGAGACCACCTGTGAGAGCGTGGCTTATGATCTCCGGGAGGCAGGCTATGCCACCCACGCCATCCACAATAACAAGGCCACCTTCTACAGCCGGGCCGACGTATTTAAGAACCTGGGCTTTGAGACCTATACCTCCAAGGAATACATGGATGTGTCGAATACCACGGAAAACGGCTGGCTCAAGGACGAGGTGCTGATCGGGCATATTCTGGACTGCCTGGAATCCACGGCCCGCCGGGATTTCATCTATACGATTTCCGTGCAGGGACACGGGGAATACCCCACGGAACAGGTGCTGGAGGATCCGGCCATCCAGGTGACGGGGGCGGAGACGGAAGAAAAGAATTACCAGTGGGAATACTATGTGAACCAGCTTCACGAGATGGATCAGTTCATCGTCGATCTCATCGACGCCCTGGACGCTTACGGAGAGGACTATGTGCTGGTGATGTACGGCGACCACCTTCCGACCCTGGGGCTCACCGTGGAGGATGTGAGCAACCGGTATCTCTTCGACACCAGCTATGTGATCGTGGACAACATCGGTCTGGAAAAGGAGGACGATACGCTCTGCTCTTACCAGATCGCGGCGGAGGTTCTCGATCGGGTGGACATCCATACAGGAACCATGATGCAGTACCATCAGGCCCGCCGGAAGACGAAATGGTATCTGCCGGACATGGAGCTTCTGCAGTACGATCTGCTTTACGGGGAGCGCTACGCCTATGACATGGATGGAGAGACGCCCTATGAGACGCTGGATATGCAGATGGGTATCCACCAGCCGGAGATCCGCAACGTGGTGGCTCTGGAGGAGATGACCTATGTGTTCGGGCAGAATTTCACCACAGCCACGAAGGTCTACGTGGACGGCGAGTACCAGAGCACGAAATATATGAACGACCATGTGCTCCAGCTGAAGAAGACGGTACTCACAGAAGATGCGCTGATCGCGGTGAAGCAGCTGGCGCCGGGCAAGGCGAGGCGCGTCTTAAGCGAAGGCAGTACCTACAGCTTTCATTACGAGGAGCGAGGCGCAGAGGAGCCGGATACAGACGGACAGAACACAGACGGCGAGAATACGGATGTACAGGAAGGGACAGGCGAGACGGCATGACATATCAGGAAGCGGTGGCTTATATCGACGAGACGCCGAAATTTACGAAAAAAAATACTCTGGATCATACCCGGGCTTTTCTGAAAAGACTGGGCGATCCCCAGGAAAAGATGAAGATTCTCCATGTGGCGGGTACGAACGGAAAGGGCTCGGTCTGCTCCTTCCTGGCTTCGATGCTGAAGGCGGGGGGGAAGCGGACGGGACTTTTTACCTCGCCCCACCTGGTGAAGATCAACGAGCGCTTTGTGATGGATGAACGGGACGTCAGCGACGAAGAGTTTCTGGAGGCCTTCCATACGGTGATGGACTGCGTTGAAGAGATGAAGGAGGAGGGCTATCCCCATCCGACCTACTTCGAGCTGCTCTTCCTCATCGGCATGAAGCTTTTTGAGAGGGCAGGCGTGGAGTACCTGGTGCTGGAGACGGGGCTTGGCGGACGGCTGGACGCCACGAACTCCGTGGCTCATCCGCTGGTGTCTGTGATTACCTCCATCAGCCTCGACCACACGGAATATCTGGGCGATACGGTGGCAGCCATCGCCGGAGAAAAGGCGGGCATCATCAAGGAAGGGGTGCCGGTGGTCTACGACGCCTCCTGCCCGGAATCCGCGGAGGTCATTCGCAGGAGGGCGGAGGAGCTGCACGCGCCAGCTTACCCTATTACTCCCAAAATGTATAAAATTTCCAAAACCACGAAGAAACATATTGATTTTTCGATTGATTCTGGGTATTATGATGATATCCGGCTGTCCATTTCCAGCGTGGCGGAATATCAGGTAAAAAATGCCGCCGAGGCGGTGACGGCCATCCGGGTCATCGACCGGGAGGGAGCCTTTACCGATGAGGTCATCCGTAAGGGCGTCGAAGAGATGCGCTGGCAGGGGCGGATGGAGACCGTGCTGCCGGGCGTCATCATTGACGGGGCCCACAATGAGGCGGGCGTGGAGGAATTCGTGAAGACGGCCAGAAGGCTGGAGGCCGATTACCCGGTGACGCTTTTGTTTGCGGCGGTGGGCGATAAGGATTACCGGCATATGATCGAGACGATCTGCCAAAAGCTTCGGCTGGAGCGGGTGATTGTGACAGAGGTAGGGGGCTACCGGAGCGTAGATGTGAAGGTGCCCGAGGAGCTGTTCCGGCAGTTCGGAGCGAAAAAGGTCACAGCCATTCCGGATGTGGAGGAAGCGTT
>CALWBB010000006.1 GCA_944375885.1 uncultured Merdimonas sp. | reverse complement strand
TGACGGGCTGCCTGCGGGTTGCCAAGGAGAGCATTTTTACGGGCCTTAACAATCTTAAGCTTTTGTCTGTCACAAACGTGCGCTTCGACGAATATTTTGGCTTTACGGATGAGGAGGTTCGGGAGCTGCTGCGCTATTATGGGCGGGAGGACAGGTATGAGGCCATGCGGGAGTGGTATGACGGCTACCGCTTTGGAAACGTGGAGGTGTACTGCCCCTGGGATGTGATCAGCTACTGCGACGATCTGACGGACGATCCGGAGGCGGAGCCCAGAGATTACTGGTCGAATACCAGCAGTAACGACGTGATCCGGCATTTTATCGAAAAGGTGGATCATGGGCTTACCAGAAGCGAGATCGAAGCGCTTGTTTCCGGAGAAATTCTGACAAAAGAAATCCATGAGGATTTGACCTATAACCGGTTGTATGATTCCGTGGATCATATCTGGAGCGTCCTTTTTGCCACCGGATATCTTACCCAGCGCGGGAAGGCGGAGGGAAAACGGTACCGCCTGGCGATCCCGAACCGGGAAATCCGGAATATTTTCACGGAGCAGATCATGACCATGTTCAAAGAGGCGGTGGCGAAGGACGGAGAAAGCCTGGACGCGTTTTGCGCCGCTTTGCAGAAGGGGGATGCCCGGGAGGCGGAGAGACTGTTTACCGCTTATCTTGGAAAAACCATCAGCATTCGGGATACTTCTGTGCGAAAAGCTTCCAAGGAAAATTTTTATCATGGAATCCTGCTGGGAATTCTGGGCTTTAAAAGCGGCTGGTATGTCAGGTCGAATGAAGAAAGCGGGGAGAGCTGGAGCGATATCCTGGTCAGGCTGGAGAATGAAGATACAGGAATGATTATCGAGATAAAATACGCGGAAGAAGGGCGCTACGGCGCGGCCTGTGAACAGGCGCTGCGGCAGATAGAGGAGAAGGATTATACGGCGAAGCTTAAGGAAGAGGGATGCAGCCTGATTCTGAAGTACGCAGTCGCCTGTTTCCGGAAAAAATGTCGGATCGTGTGCGAGAGAGAGGAATATCCTTCCGAGGAATGAAGAAAGCGGGAGACAGAACATGGGAATGAATCAGACGCCGGCCTCCGAACGGGTGCACATCGGCCTGTTCGGGCGCAGAAACGCGGGAAAATCAAGCGTGATCAACGCAGTCACCAATCAGGACGCGGCAATCGTGTCGGAGATCCGGGGGACGACGACGGATCCGGTCTATAAGGCCATGGAGCTTCTGCCGCTGGGCCCGGTGATGCTCATCGACACGCCGGGGCTGGATGATGAAGGGGAGCTGGGCGCTCTCCGGGTGCAGAAGGGCCTCGATGTGCTGCGAAAGACGGATATTGCCCTTCTGATTGTGGACGGCTCCTCAGGCATGGGCCCGGAGGATGAGCAGCTGGAAGCGGAGCTGCAGAAACGGGGCCTTCCCTACCTGGTGGTTTTCAATAAGATGGATCTCTGTAAGAAGGATTTCTATAAGAAAGATTTCTGCAAGAAGGATGAACGGCACATCTGGGTCAGCGCCCGGACTGGCGAGGGAATCGAAGAGCTGAAAGAACGGCTGGCCCGGCTGGTTCCGGAAAAGGGGCGGGGGAAGCGCCTGGTGGGCGATCTGCTGGATCCTCTCGATCTGGTGGTGCTGGTGGTTCCCATTGACAAGGCGGCGCCCAAGGGGCGCCTGATCCTTCCCCAGCAGCAGACCATCCGGGATGTGCTGGAGAGCGGCGCCATATCGGTAGTCACCCGCGATACGGAGCTTTCAGAGACGCTTTCCCGCCTGGGGAGAAGGCCGAAGCTTGTGATTACAGACAGCCAGGTCTTTGAGCTGGCGGACAGACAGACGCCGGAGGACATCCTTTTGACCTCCTTTTCCATCCTGTTCGCGCGTTATAAGGGAAACCTGGCCCAGACGGTCCGGGGCGCGCTGGCGCTGGAGACGCTTGCGGACGGGGATCGGATTCTGATTTCCGAGGGGTGTACCCATCACCGGCAGTGCAACGATATCGGCACGGTGAAGCTGCCCGGCTGGATAGAAGCCTATACCGGGAAAAAGCCGGAGTTTGATTTTACATCGGGGACAGGCTTTGAGCGGGATCTGAGCAGATACCATATGGTCGTCCACTGCGGCGGCTGTATGCTCAATGAGCAGGAGATGCAGTACCGGCTGGGAGAAGCGGCTTACCAGGGGGTTCCCATGACCAATTACGGGATCCTGATCGCTTATATGAAGGGAATCCTGAAGCGGAGCCTGAAGCCATTCCCGGAGGTGGCCGGTCTTTTGGATGAGCAGGGAAGGCTGACAGACAGGAACGCGGGAAATACGCAATGACAGAAAGCAAGAGAGAGAACAAAAACGGGAATAAGAGAGAAAATAAGACGGAAGACAGGGCGGGCTTTGGCGGCCCGCTTTACAGGAAGCTCCGCGAATATGGGGAGTCGGATTACTATGGCTTTCACATGCCGGGGCATAAACGGCAGCTGGGATATTTCGAAAATCCCTATAAATTTGACATTACGGAGATCGACGGCTTCGACGATCTGCACCATTCGGAAAGGGACGGCGTCCTGACAAGGGCCCAGGAGCGGGCGGCAGGGCTTTACGGGGCAGAGGAAACACATTTTCTGATTAACGGAAGCACGGCAGGGATTCTAAGCGCCATATCCGGCTGCACCCGCAGGGGAGGCCGGATTCTGATGGCGAGGAACTGCCACCGAAGCGCCTATCACGCGGCGGAGCTTGGCGGGCTGAAGGCGGATTACCTCTATCCGCAGCAGATCGCTTCGCCAGGGATCAATGGGCCGGTTCTGCCGGAGGATGTGGAAAGGGCATTGGCGGAAAAAGCGGCCTTCTCTGAGCAGGAAAAGGGCAGATACGCCAGGGAAGCCGCCGGACGGTTCCAGGCCGTGGTCATCACCTCGCCCACCTATGACGGAATCTGCTCAGACGTAAGGGCGATTGCAAAGATCTGCCACCGGCATGAGGTCCCGCTGATTGTCGATCAGGCTCACGGGGCGCATTTCCCGTTTTCGGACTATTTTCCGGAGGACGCGGTGAGCGCCGGGGCCGACGTGGTGATCCACAGCGTCCACAAGACCCTGCCGTCGCTGACGCAGACGGCGCTTCTGCACATCCAGGGAAGGCTTGCGGACCGGGAGCGGATCCGGCATTTTCTGTCGGTCTACCAGAGCAGCAGCCCTTCCTATATCCTGATGGCGTCCATCGACGCCTGCATGGAGCTTCTGGAGACGAAGGGAGAAGCGCTGTTTCGTGAGCATGCTCAGCTCCTGGAGATCTTTCGCGAAGGCTGCCGGGATCTGGAGGCTCTGCGGCTTTACGGGGCGGAGCGGGCGCCGTATTTTGACCGAAGCAAGCTGCTGATTGCCACGGAACGGGCGGGAATTACGGGCGGCAGGCTTTCCGGGCTTCTTCTGGAGCGGTACCATCTGCAGCTTGAGATGTCAGCGCCGGACTACGCGGTGGGAATCTCCAGCATCGCGGACACAGAAAGCGGCTTTGCCCGCCTGAACCGGGCGCTTCATGAGCTGGACCGGGAGCTGGCAGAAGGAAGCAGGCAGGGAAGGGAGAAGACCTGGGCGGACGCCGGGAGGTTTTCGTCTGGGGGGCTTCCCCGTCCCCGCGCGGCGCTCACAGCCGGGGAGGCGCTGGAAAGGGAGAAAGAATCCCGTCCGCTTTCAGAGTGCGCCGGACGCCTGGCAGGGGCTTATGTGTACCTGTATCCGCCGGGGATCCCGCTGCTTGTGCCGGGCGAGGAGATCACAGAGCAGGCCATAGGGCGGATCGAGAAATGGCTGGCGGCAGGCTTTCCGGTTCAGGGCCTGGCGGAGGGAAAACGGCTTCTCACCGTGCGCAGCTGAGAACAGAACTTACGGAGAACAGAAATGGGAAAATTATTTTATCTGATCGGCAAAAGCTCTACGGGAAAGGATACGATTTTTCAGAGCCTGCTGGAGAGGGAGGAACTGGGATTGAAACCTCTGGTTCTCTATACGACGCGCCCCATGCGGGCCGGAGAGACGCCGGGCGTCCAGTATCATTTTACGGATGAGGCGGGCCTTTCCAGGCTCCAGGCGGCCGGGAAAGTCATCGAGCTTCGGGCCTATCAGACGGTTCACGGGATATGGAAATATTTCACGGCAGATACGGAGGCTACGGATCTGGAACGTTTTCACTATATCGCCGTAGGCGTGCTGGAATCCTTCCGGGCGCTTCGGGATTACTACGGGGCGGATCGGGTCGTGCCGCTCTACATCGAGGTGGAGGACGGAGAGCGGCTGCAGCGGGCCCTTGATCGGGAGCGCACCCAGGAGAAGCCCCGCTATGCGGAGCTGTGCCGGCGGTTCCTGGCTGACAGCGAGGATTTCGCAGAGGAACGGATCCGTAAGGCAGGCATCACGAAACGGTTTTACAACCGGGATCTGAAGGAGTGCCTGGAGGAAATTACCAGGTTCATTTTCCAGGAGCAGCAGGGGAAAAACGGGCCGGAAGCCTGAAAGGGGCTGTTTTTTCAAAATAAACTGTGTTATACTGAAAGCAGCGCGGAAACGAAGGAAAAAGGAGCCGCGCGGAAAGACGGCTGATGTGAAGGAGGGGAGAATATATGGCAGGATTTTCGGAAATCATCGGACATGAGCAGATTATAGAGCATTTACAGAACGCGATTCGTCTGAAAAAGGTGTCCCACGCTTATATTCTGGACGGCGAAGAGGGATCTGGCAAGATGCTTCTGGCGTCGGCCTTTGCCCAGACCCTCCAGTGTGAAAAGGGCGGCGTGGAGCCCTGCGGGATCTGTCACTCCTGCGTCCAGGCCCAGAGCCTGAACCAGCCGGACATCATCCGCGTGACCCATGAGAAGCCGAATTCCATCGGCGTGGACGATATCCGGGATCAGCTGTGCAGCGATATTCTCATACGCCCCTACAGCAGTCCCTGGAAGATTTATATTGTGGATGAGGCGGAGAAAATGACGGTGCAGGCGCAGAACGCCCTGCTCAAAACCATAGAGGAGCCGCCTGCTTACGGCATGGTTCTGCTTCTGACAGAGAATTCCCAGAGCTTTCTGCCGACGATCCTTTCCCGGTGCGTGACGCTGAAGCTGCGTCCGGTGAAGGATGAGCAGATTCGGAAGTATCTGATGGAAGAGCTGCGGGTGCCGGATTACCAGGCAGACGTGTGTACCGCCTTCGCCAGAGGAAATGTGGGGAAGGCCAAGAGGCTGGCCCAGTCGGAGCATTTCGCAGAGCTTCGGGACGAGGTGGTTCATCTTCTGCGCCATCTGCGGGACATGGAGATTTACGAGATTACGGAAGCGGTGCGCAGGGCTGCGGAGTACAAGGCCGAGGTGGACGATTATCTGGATCTGATGGCGCTCTGGTTCCGGGACGTGCTGCTGTTCAAGGCGACCCGGCAGATCGACGGTCTGGTGTTCGCCGATGAGATCAATGATATCAGCGCCCAGGCGGCGAGAAGCTCCTACGAGGGCCTGGAGCATATTTTAAAGGCATTGGAGAAGGCGAAGACGCGGCTTAAGGCGAATGTAAGCTTTGAGCTGACCATCGAGCTTCTCATGCTGACGATAAAGGAGAATTAGCATGGAAAAAGTCATAGGCGTCAGATTCCGGACTGCGGGAAAGATTTATTACTTTTCTCCCGGAAAGCTGAACATTCCCAGAGGGAAGCATGTGATTGTAGAGACGGCCAGAGGCGTGGAGTACGGAAGCGTCGTGGTCGGGACGAAAGAGGTAGAGGATAAAAAGGTGGTGCAGCCCTTAAAGCCGGTGATCCGGATCGCCACGGCGGAGGATGACGCCAGAGAGGCGGCTAACCGGCAGAAGGAGAAGGAGGCATTCCGCATCTGCCAGGAGAAGATAAAGAAACACGGCCTGGAGATGAAGCTGATTCAGGCGGAATACACCTTTGACAATAATAAAGTATTGTTTTATTTCACGGCGGACGGAAGAATCGACTTCCGGGAGCTGGTCAAGGATCTGGCCAGCGTGTTCCGTACCCGAATCGAGCTCCGGCAGATCGGAGTACGGGATGAGACGAAGATCCTGGGCGGGGTGGGTATCTGCGGAAGAAGCCTCTGCTGCCACTCGCATCTGTCAGAATTTGTGCCGGTGTCCATCAAGATGGCAAAGGAGCAGAACCTGTCCTTAAATCCCACGAAGATTTCCGGCGTCTGCGGCCGCCTGATGTGCTGCCTGAAGCATGAGCAGGAGACCTACGAGGAGCTGAACAGCCGCCTCCCGGGCAACGGCGATTATGTGACCACGGCCGACGGCTTAAAGGGCGAGGTGCAGAGCGTCAACGTGCTGCGCCAGAAGGTGAAGGTGGTCGTCACCCTGGACGGCGACGAGAAGGAGATCCGGGAATATCCGGTGGAGGAGCTGAAATTCCGCCCGCGCAAAAAGAAGGAAAAGGGCGGCGTGTCCGATAAAGAGCTGAAAAAGCTGGAGGCTCTGGAAAAGCAGGAGCGCAAATCCAAGCTGGACGACGATTAAGCAGAAAAGAAAAAGAGACGGAGAACGGCTGCATGGAGATTGAGCTGAAAGAGGGAGAACGGCTGGACGAGCTGCAGAGAAATGGATACCGGATCATTCAGGATCCCGGAAGATTCTGCTTTGGCATGGACGCGGTTCTCCTGTCGGGTTTTGCCCGGGTGAAGGAAGGAGAGCGGGTGCTGGACCTGGGGACAGGAACGGGCATCATTCCGATTCTGCTGCGGGGAAAGACGAAGGGACGGGATTTTACAGGCCTGGAGATCCAGAAGGAAAGCGCCGATATGGCCAGGCGCAGCGTGGAGCTGAATGATCTGGCGGATTCCATTTCTATTGTAGAAGGAGATATCAAGGAGGCGGCTTCCCTGTTCGGGGCCGCCTCCTTTGACGTAGTCACCTGCAATCCGCCTTATATGACGGAACTGCACGGGCTTCAGAACCCGGAGCTGCCCAAGGCCATCGCCCGCCATGAGCTTCTGTGCAGCTTTGAGGATGTGGCCCGGGAGGCCGCGAAGACGCTGAAGCCCGGAGGGCGGTTTTATCTGGTACACAGGCCCTTCCGCCTGGCTGAGATTATCATGACGCTGGGAAAATACAGGTTGGAGCCTAAGCGGATGCGTCTGGTGTACCCTTACGTGGACCGGGAGCCGAACATGGTTCTTCTGGAGGCGTCAAGGGGCGGGAGGCCGCGGATGACTGTGGAAAAGCCGCTGATTGTGTACCGGGAGCCCGGCGTCTATATGGATGAGATTTACGACATTTACGGATATTGAACTGGCGGAAGCTTTTGAGGAGAGGATATGAAAAAGAGAACAGCAGGCTTCCTAACGGCGGCAGCGATCTTCATGGCAGCGCTCTGCTTTCTGCCGGCTGCCTGCGGGAAACAGGAGATAGAGGTGCCGGAAGTGCGCGTTCTGCCTGCCGCTGGAAGACTGCAGGAGATGACGGAGAAAGTGGAGGAAGAGATCGCGGCGGCGGAACCGGAGCCGGTCCGGGGGATCTATGTGACCGGGCCCATGGCTGGCCATGCCAATATGGAGGAGCTGATCCAGCTGGTTCGGGACAGTGAGCTGAATGCCATGGTGATTGACATCAAAAACGATGAAGGAATCGTTACCTATAAAATGGAAGAACCCATGGTGCAGGAGCTGGGAGCGGACGTGAATTATATCCCGGATCTGCCGGGCCTCCTTGCCCGGCTGGGCCGGGAGGATGTCTATCGGATCGCCCGGATCGTGGCCTTTAAGGATCCGCTGCTGGCTTCGAAGCGGCCGGATCTTTGCATCCAGAGAAAGGACGGCGGCGTCTTTGTGGACGGGAACGGGCTGGCCTGGGTGAACCCTTACCGGCGGGAGGTCTGGGACTACCTGATGAAGGTGGCGAAGCAGGCGGCAGCCCTGGGTTTCGACGAAATTCAGTTTGACTATATCCGTTTTCCCACAGAGATTACCGATGAGGAAGCGGATTACGGAGAAGAATCTCTGGAAAAATCCAAGACGGATCTGATTACGGAATTTACGGCCTATGCTTATGACACGCTTTCACCTCTGGGGGTGAAGGTGTCGGCGGACGTGTTCGGCACGGTGATAGACAGGGAGACCGACGCGGCTATCGTGGGCCAGGATTACCGGGCCATGGCAGAGCACCTGGATTATATCTGCCCGATGATCTATCCGTCTCACTATAACGACGGCGTGTACGGCCTGGAGCATCCGGATCTGCAGCCCTACGAGACAGTCCGCGCCGCCCTCCAGGCCTCCGCAGACAGCCTTGCCGGGATCCCGGAGGGGGAGAAGCGGGCAGAGGTCCGGCCCTGGCTGCAGGATTTCACAGCCACCTGGCTGGACGTGCACCAGACCTATGGAGCGGAACAGCTGCGCCAGCAGGCAGAGGCAGTCTATGACAGCGGCTGTACAGAGTGGCTTTTGTGGAACGCGAAAAATGTCTACACGGCGGACGGGCTTTTGAGCCCGGAGGAAGCAAAGGAAGAGGCTGTGGCAAAGGAGTGACGTATGCAGGGAACCCTATATTTGTGCGCGACGCCCATCGGAAACCTGGAGGACATGACCTTCCGGGCCGTGCGCATACTCCGGGAAGTGGATCTGATCGCGGCGGAGGATACGCGCAACAGCATCAAGCTGCTGAATCATTTTGACATCCACACGCCCATGACCAGCTATCATGAGTATAATAAGTTTGAAAAAGGGCGCGAGCTGACGGCCCGCCTTCAGGAAGGAAAAAATATCGCCCTTATCACGGACGCGGGGATGCCGGGCATCTCCGATCCGGGAGAAGAGCTGGTGAAAATGTGCGCGGAGGCCGGAATCACGGTGACGGCCCTTCCGGGAGCCTGCGCCTGTGTGACGGCGCTGACCCTTTCCGGCCTGGGAACCCGGCGCTTTGCCTTTGAGGCCTTTCTGCCTGCGGACAAAAAGGAGCGCCGCCAGGTTCTGGAGGAGCTAAAGACAGAGACGAGGACGATTGCGCTCTATGAGGCGCCCCACAGGCTGGTGAGGACGCTGGAGGAACTGCTGGAAGCTCTGGGAAACCGGAAGATATCGGTCTGCCGGGAGCTGACCAAAAAGCATGAGACGATTTTCCGGACGGATCTGGAGGGCGCCATCGGCCATTACCGGAAGGAAGAGCCGCGGGGAGAATGCGTGCTGATCCTGGAAGGGAAGATGGCGGAGGAGCTTCTGAAGGAAAAGCAGGATGCGTGGAAGGAGATGACGCCTGCCGAACATGTGGCTCTGTATGAGGAAAAGGGGATTGCGCGCAAGGAAGCCATGCGGCTGGCCGCCAGGGATCGGGGCGTGTCGAAAAGAGAGATCTACCAGGCTTTGCTGGAAGAGGAAAAGGAAAAGAGCTGAAAGGGTGGAAAAAACCGGTAACCATCGTACCTTCAATGGCTGCCGGTTTTTCTGCGGACATTTATGAGATTAAACCAGCTTTTTTGGCTAATTCTTCGATAGACTTCTTTGAAACCATTTTGCCGTGGTATTCAATGAGATCTTCGCGTTCTCCAGTGAAAATATCCGTCGGTGCATACTTCTTTAAAATAATTTTGTCATCTTCAACATAGATCTCGAGAGAATCGCGTTCTTCAATGCCGAATACTTTACGTAATTCCATTGGAAGCGTGATACGTCCGAGTTCATCCAGCCGTCTGACTACTCCGGTGTTCTTCATTGCTTCTCCTCCTTATATAATGGTAACACTTGATAACCCCTAGTATAACAAAAAAGCGACAAGATTCCAATAGAAATTTCAATAAACATGCAGAATTTATTTTTGAAAATTGGTAATTGTGGAATTTATAGACATATTTAGTAAATTGAGAGAAAATAAAGGAGGGCAAAAAAGGGGATTTCAGACAAAAATGTAAGACGGAAAACAGAACATAGAAGAAAATCACAGAAAATATACTGTAAAAAAAGTAAAGGGATGCTGCAGTATGCTAAATTATCTGTGGGGCGCCATGCTGCTCTTAGGGATCATCTATGGAGCCTTTCATGGCAGACTTCCAGAAATCACGTCGGCAGCCATTGATTCGGCAAAGGAAGCCGTAGCTTTATGCGTCACCATGGCTGGCGTCATGGCTCTCTGGGTGGGGCTGATGGAAATCGCACAGAAAAGCGGGATCATCGGCCGCGCCACCAGGAAAATCCAGCCCTTTATTTCCTTCATGTTTCCGGGACTTCCCAAAGGGCACAAGGCCCGGGAATATATTACGACGAATATCATCGCCAATGTATTCGGCCTGGGGTGGGCGGCTACGCCGGCCGGCCTTAAGGCCATGGAGGAGCTGAAAAAGCTGGAGGAGGAGCGAAAGCGCTGTCCTGTGGGAGGAAGGAAAGCCGCGCCAAAGGGGACGGCCAGCAACGAGATGTGTACCTTTCTGATCTTAAATATCTCGTCTCTCCAGCTGATTCCGGTCAGTATCATCGCCTACCGGAGCCAGTACGGAAGCGTAAACCCGGCGGCTGTCATCGCGCCTTCCCTGGCGGCCACGCTGCTCAGTGCCGCTGCCGCGGTTCTTTTCTGCAAGGTGATGGATGGGAGGAAAAGTCCGTGAAAACAGTGGTTCAGATTCTTCTCTACCTGTCGGATATGCTGGTGCCCTTTTTGATTTTATACGTGGTGGCCCACGGCCTTCTGGCAAGACGCCCGGTCTATGACGACTTTGTAAAGGGGGCGAAGGACGGGCTGAAGACGGTTCTTCAGATCCTGCCGACCCTGGTGGGGCTTATGGTGGCGGTCGGGGTACTCCGGGCCTCCGGCTTTCTCAATTTTCTGTCGCACGCGCTGCGGCCGCTGACAGAATTGGTTCACTTTCCGTCAGAATTAGTTCCGCTGACCATCGTGAGAATGTTTTCTGCCTCGGCTGCCACGGGCCTGGCCTTGGATGTGTTTAAGGAATATGGGACGGATTCCTACCTGGGACTGGCGGCGTCGATTCTGATGGGCTGCACGGAGACGATTTTCTATACCATGAGTATCTACTTTATGACGGCGAAGGTGAAGAAGACCCGGTATACGCTGGCCGGAGCGCTGCTGGCGACGCTGGTGGGCGTGGCGGCCAGCACCTGGCTGGCCGGGATGATGAAGTGAAGGAAAAGAAGGAAAAGCGGGAGCGGGCAGAAAGCCGCCGGGCTGTCATCAGCGCCGGCGGCCTTTAGTCGGTCCCCGTCCAGCCGTACAGATAGCTGCGGATGACAGAGAAGGGGGCGGGGCCCACAGACAGGATAAATTCATGGAAGTCACGGATTTCAAAACGCTCTCCGAAGGCTTTTTGCGCCTCTTCTCTCAGGCAGAGAATTTCCACAGCTCCAAGATAATATTTCAGGTAATTGGCGGGATTCTGGACGATGGCCTGGTAGATGGAAGAAAGGGCCTTGTCGCCGCTGATGCCAAAGCTTTCGAGAAATTCTGCCAGATCCTCCGGCTTCCAGCCGTCGTAATGGATGCCGATATCGGAGCGGGCATAAAGGCCCAGCAGAAGGAAGGAGTTGGCAGCCAGCAGATCCGCGCTGTCATTGTCCAGTGAGGTGAAACGGTAGGCGTACCGCTCTGCGTAAACCGCCCAGCCTTCCACATAGCCGCCGAAGTAAAAGATGCCGCGCACCGGATCGGCCTGCATGGAGGCCTCATAGAGGGTCTGGTACAGATGTCCGGGCCAGCTCTCGTGGGCCAGCGTGGTAAAGAGAGACAGATTGTCGTAATCGGAGGAACGGTTGATGTAAATGACGTGACGGTCTGTCTGGTCGATGGGAGGAGTCAGGTAAAAGGCGGGACTTACGTAAGGCTCCAGAGAGGCGGGCACATCCTTGACCGTGCAGGAGGCAGAGCCCACAGCTGGGAAGTCCTCCCGTATTTTTTCCTGGAGCAGCGCCAGAATTTCCTCCGGGCTTTGCTCTTCAATGGAGCGGGACAGGCGGGTAAGAAGCTGGGGCCTCCTCGTGATAATATCGGCCATCAGGCGGACGTCTGAAAGGATCTGAGCGTCAATCATTTCCTTTATTTCCTTCATGCCGCGCCCGGAGCCGACGGTACACTCTACGAGGTCTTCATAATAAGCGGCCCCTTCCGGATAATGGCACAGGCCGTAAGGATTGACGCCGCTGTCCCGAAGCTTCTCCAGGCCGTCGATCAGCAGCTCGTAGGCGGGCAGGACGTGCCCGATGACGCGCGCCCGGTTGGACTGCGCATAAGCAGCCTTTTCCTCGCTGCTCAGAAAATCCGCCTGGGACAGCCGTTCCTCGAAGGAGGATAAGAGAAAATGCTCTCCGGGCCGGGAGATAAAGTCCCGGCACTGGGCGATCACAGCGTCCGCAGTCTCCGGGGACATAAAAAGCCCGGCTGCAGCCTTTTCCTGCTCATAGGCAAGCAGGCTTTCAAAGTAGTTTTCTGTCTGCTCAAGCAGCGCAAGATAGGTATCGATATCCTCCCGAGACGCAAAGCTGTATTCTGCCAGAAGGGTCGGGAGCTGGGCCTGGATCCCCAGAAGCGGACTTAAAGCTTCTTCATAGTAAGGGTAGGCCGCAAGCGCCAGCTCGTTCTGCAGCTGGGTGCAGAGGATATCCCAGGTCAGCCGGTTGGAGGCGGAGAGCTCATCCCGCGGGAAATCCGACAGGGCCTCCTGGGCATTTTCCAGGGCGGAAGCCGAGCGCTCCTTTTCTTCCCTGGAATAGCTTCCAAAAGAGATGGGAGCCTCCTTAATTCCGGCAGCCTCTGGATCTGCCAGGGTGTAATGAAGGGACAGGGTGCTGGAGGATACGTTTGCCAGGAAAAGCTCCCGCGTAAAAGCCTGGAAGGCTTCGTCCGGGGACTGCCTGCCCTGCCGGAAAAAAGGCCGCAGGAAGAAAAGGGCAAGAAGCAGGACGAGCAGGAGAAAGAGAAAGGGCCAGAGTCTGGCCCGGCGGGCTTCTGGCCTGGCGTCGTGCTCCGATCTGGCACTGTGATTCGGGACGGATTTGCCGCCCGGCGTGCCGGCTGGGTCATTGGAAAACAGAGATTTTATGGATTTCAATTGAAGCCACCTGAAAGAATCTTACAGGATCTTATGAAAGATGCGGGGATTACAGTCCTGGAAAAAGGGGAGGAAAAACGCAGACCTAAAAGAGCGCAGAGCAGCAGGGCGCGCAGGACGGCAAGACATAAAAGAGCGGCGCATTTTCCAGCGCCGCCCACCTGTGCAATTTCATAAGGAAAGCCGGATTTTTAAGCTTCTGCTGTGGTATCCTCTTCCCCTTCGCCCTCAGCCGGAGCGTTGTGAACCTCGATGACAGTAGCGACCGCCGCGTCCAGCGGAGTCTGCAAGTCGATGTCCGGATTCTTGGCGATCTCCAGATCCTCTACCTTCAGGGTATCGCCCACCTTCATGCTGCTCACATCTATCTTAATCTTGTCCACCAGGGCGGCCGGAAGAGCCTTATAGGAGACCTCCTGCAGCATCTGCTGCACGACGCCTGCCTGGACAGCCTCATGGTTCAGCAGGATAATCTCGGCTACGGAGTGTACCTTTTCGTTGCTTACCAGAGCCTGGAAATCAATCTCCAGAAGCTGGCCTTTTAAGCTGTCGTAATCAATCTCCTTGATCAGAGCGTCGTAGGTCTCGCCGCCTACCTCCAGCATTACCTGGCTTCCTTTTCCGTTTGTCTTCAGGATACGTTCCACCGCAGGCTTCTCCATCTGAAGCGGAATGGATTCCTTCATCTCACGTCCGTAGATGACGCCCGTCACATATCCCTCGCGTCTGAGCTTCTTGGCTTTTGTGGTCATGTCTCTTTTTTCAGCTTTTAAAGTATTCATTTATCTTTTCCTCCAAAAATCTGAATCGCTTAGCAGCCTTCCACTTTGCAGAACAAACAGGTATTGTTAAGTGTTCGTTTATTTTTTACAGTTTTATTATAGCACCGCGTGTCAAGAGAAAAATCGCATTTTTTGCCTCTGGATTCTTAAATTTTTATAAAAAATGAAGGAGATTTCCAATAAAGAGTGTGAATTTTACAGAAAAATGGAAAAGAATGAGGATGTACAGTTGCCGGAAATAAAAAAGTGTGCTATTGTGATACTGTAAATTCTTTACACGGGAAGACTTTTTGCGTTGTATTCCTTGATGCTCGAAAAAGCTTTCCCCAGGAGATTATGAAACGCTGCCACAGGTTAAAGGAATACTCAGAATTTATCGGAGAAATCCGCTGCAGGAAGGAATCCGTGCATTTATCCTGGATAATCTGGAAGAACAAATTCCGGAGGCAAGGATCCTTTCCAAGCTGGAGCGGAGATTTTCCCTTACGCCGGAACAGGCGAAGGAGTACTTTGAGAAATATGCAGAGGGATGCTGAAACGGGAGAAAACACCTTGACAAAGCCATCCCCTCGTGTTACGCTTCTTTACAGGAAAACCGCATATTTACTGCAAACGCTATGAAGAAAAGAGTAGGCCGGAGGCGCTTTTTACAGAGAATTCCCGGAGGCTGAGAGGGATGAAGGCAAAGCGGCTGAAGATGGTTTCTGAGCGGCGCGGATGAACGCAGGCGAGCTGGAGAAGGCCTGCGATAAGACGCGACAGGACCGCCTGTTACAGCGGAAGGGTATAAGGATGGAATTCATAAGAAATTATCAGGAATCATCAGGAATATGGAGGACATTCCGTACCCGCAGAGGCCGGTTCCCGCGAGGGGCAGGCGAACGGAAGTGGTACCACGGGAATATCCCGTCTTCTCTGGAGTCAGAGAGGACGGGTTTTTTAATCCCCAAAATCAGCTTATGAAATTTATTATTATGAAAAGAAACGAGGGAATCAGATGGAAAAGAAAAAGTTTTACATGACGACGGCGATTGCCTATACCTCCGGCAAGCCGCACATCGGCAACACATATGAGATCGTTCTGGCGGACGCGATTGCCCGGTTCCGGAGGATGCAGGGCTATGACGTGTTCTTCCAGACAGGAACCGACGAGCACGGCCAGAAGATTGAGCTGAAGGCAGAGGAGGCCGGGGTTTCGCCCAAGGAATTTGTGGACAATGTGTCTGCGGAAATCAAGCGGATCTGGGATTTAATGAACACTTCCTATGACAAGTTCATCCGTACCACGGACGATTATCACGAGAAGCAGGTACAGAAGATTTTCAAGAAGCTTTATGAGAAGGGCGACATTTACAAGGGCTCCTACGAGGGCCTGTACTGCACGCCCTGCGAGTCCTTCTGGACCCCGTCCCAGCTGGTGGACGGCAAGTGCCCGGACTGCGGCCGCGAGGTGCAGCCCGCCAAGGAAGAGGCGTATTTCTTCCGTATGAGTAAGTACGCGGATCGGCTGATCGACCATATCAACCAGCATCCGGAATTTATCCAGCCCGTGTCCCGGAAAAACGAGATGATGAACAATTTCCTGCTTCCGGGCCTGCAGGATCTCTGCGTGTCTCGTACCTCCTTCAAGTGGGGAATTCCGGTGGACTTCGACCCGAAGCATGTGGTTTACGTGTGGCTGGACGCCCTGACCAACTATATCACCGGAATCGGATACGACTGCGACGGGGAGTCCAGCGATCTCTTCAAGAAGAACTGGCCGGCGGATCTGCACCTGATCGGAAAGGACATTATCCGTTTCCACACCATTTACTGGCCCATTTTCCTGATGGCTCTCGACCTGCCGCTGCCAAAGCAGGTGTTCGGACATCCGTGGCTTCTGCAGGGAGACGGCAAGATGAGCAAGTCCAAGGGAAATGTACTCTACGCGGACGACCTGGTGGAGCAGTTCGGCGTGGACGCCGTGCGCTTCTTCGTGCTGCATGAGATGCCCTTTGACAACGACGGCGTGATTACCTGGGAGCTGATGGTGGAGCGCATCAATTCCGAGCTTGCGAACACCCTGGGCAACCTGGTAAACCGCACCATTTCCATGTCCAACAAATATTTCGGCGGCGTCGTGAGCAACGGCGAGGTGGTCGAGCCTGTGGACCGCGAGCTTCGGGAGACGGCGGTGGCGGCTGCCCAGAAGGCCTCCGATAAGATGGACGAGCTGCGTGTGGCGGACGCGATTACAGAGATTTTCAATCTGTTCAAGCGCTGCAACAAATACATTGACGAAACCATGCCCTGGGCCCTGGCGAAGGATGAGAGCAAGAAGGGCCGCTTGGCGACGGTACTCTACAATCTGGTGGAGGCCATCAGCATCGGCGCCTGCCTGCTGGAGCCCTTCATGCCGGAGACCTCCGCGAAGATCCTGTCCCAGCTGGGCGCGAAGAAGCGCTCCCTTGAGGTCATGAACATGTTCGGCCTGTACCAGTCCGGTACGAAGGTGACGGATAAGCCGGAGATTCTCTTTGCCCGCCTCGATGTAAACGAGGTTCTGGCAAAGGTGGAGGCGAAAAAAGAGGCGGAAGCTGCCGGAACAGCTGGCGGGGAAGAGAATGGAAACGCTGACGCGGCGGGCCAGGATGGAAGCGGCGCTGCGGCTGTCATCGACATCGAGGCAAAGCCCGAGATCACCTTTGAGGATTTCGCGAAGCTCCAGTTCCAGGTGGGCGAGATCATTGCCTGCGAGGCAGTGAAGAAATCCAAGAAGCTGCTCTGCTCCCAGGTGCGCGTCGGCAGCCAGGTGAAGCAGATAGTGTCCGGCATCAAGGCACACTACACGCCGGAAGAGATGGTGGGCAAGAAGGTCATGGTAGTGGTAAACCTAAAGCCCGCGAAGCTGGCCGGGGTGCTTTCTGAGGGAATGCTGCTCTGCGCGGAGGACGCGGAAGGAAATCTGGCGCTGATGACGCCGGATAAGGATATGCCTGCCGGGGCGGAGATCTGCTAAAAGCAGGGCATATTGCGCCAAAGATAGATGCTCTAAGTGACTTCTTAATCATAATTTTGTCATGGTTAGTGAAGCAGCCACTTAGAGCATTTTCATTTCAGGAGGAGAACAGCGTGATTGAAGTTTATTATGCGGAAGATGATGAAACGATTGGCAAAGCTGTAAAAGAATATTTGGAACAGCAGAATTGCAAAGTAGCTGTTTTTGACAGAATTTCCGATGTCAGGAAGGCGTTAATCCGTCACCTGCCTGCTGTCGTCTTGCTGGACTGGAATATGCCGGACGGGCAAGGAAATGAACTGTGCCTTTGGATTCGGGAAAGATGGAAGGCCCTGCCGATTGTCTATTTGACGGTCCGCGGCGATTCCCATGACATAGTTGCCGGCTTCCAAAACGGGGCGGATGATTATGTGGTGAAGCCCTTTGATCTTGCTGTCTTGCATTCCCGCATTTTGGCGCTGCTGCGCAGAACCGAAGGCGTAACCAGCACAAAGCTGTTCTGCGATGACTTGACGCTGGATAAAGAGAAAATGGCTGTCTATGACGGGCAGAAAGAAGTCGCCGTAAGCCAGCCGGAGTACCGCATTCTTCAGCTCCTGATGGAGAACAAGGGAAAGACGATCACCAGAAACCAGCTGTTAGAGCAGGTCTGGGATCGCAGCGGGAACTATGTAAACGACAATACGCTGACGGTCACAATGAAAAGGCTGAGGGAAAAGCTGAATCGTCCAGCCTGCCTGAAAACGATCCGAAGTTTTGGCTACCGTATGGAGGACACACAATGAGCGAAAAGGGGAAACAAAAAATACTTCTGATTTTTCCGTTTGCTGTCCTGGCGGCGGGCATGATACTTACCCAGGCTTTCTTCCTGCACACGTACCGGCAGATCGCGTTTGAACACACTTCGGCATTGTGCGAAGTTATATTGACAAATTCCCCCAAGGCCGAGCCGCAGTTATTAGCGGCTCTGAAAGACTATCATTCATTGACGGAAGAAGAGCTGAGAGGGAACGATTATCTGGGAAGATACGGATACCGGGCCGATGATTTTTGCCATGATTTTCCGCCGGATACAATGGTTTTTCCGATTTTGTCTTTCCTTGCGGCAGCCTGTGCCTTTGCGTTGGGAATCTTACTGTCCCGCAGAAAAAATCGAAAGAGGATCGCTGGTTTGACTGGGTATCTGGAGCAAGTCAATATCGGTGCGGGCGGGACATTGATACAAACGCAGGAAGATGAATATTCTTATTTGCAGGACGAGATATACAAAACGGTCACGGCGCTTTATCAGACCAGGGAGGCGGCGGTTGCCGCAAAGAAAAATTTTGCGGAGAACCTGGCTAATATAGCGCACCAGCTGAAAACACCAATCACAGCGTCCTCTTTATCCTTGCAGCTTTTGAAAAAGGAGCGCCCGGGGGCGTATGCAAACCAGATCGGGCGGCAGCTGGAACGGTTAAGCTGTCTGGAGGAATCCCTGCTCACGCTTTCCCGGATTGACGCTGGAACGCTGCTGCTCAAGCGGGAAAAGGTGGATCTTTATACGGTGTTAAATCTGGCGGCAGATAATCTGGACGGGCTGCTGCGGAAAAATCATATTTCTGTTGATATTCCAGAAAATGGATGCGTGGAATTTTTAGGAGATTTGGAATGGACAATGGAAGCCCTCATCAATCTCATAAAGAATTGTATGGAACATTCCAAACCGGGAGGCGTAGTCCATTGCGGCTACTTGGGCAATCCTCTTTATGCGGAAATTCGGGTATGGGACGAGGGGGCCGGCTTTGACACGGAGGACCTGCCGCATCTTTTCGAGCGTTTTTACCGGGGGCGGCGCGCAGCCTTTGATGGAATCGGAATTGGCCTTGCTCTTGCCCGTTCCATTATTGAATTGCAGAACGGAACCATAACCGCCCGTAATCTGCAAAACGGCGGCGCCTGTTTTGAAATAAGGATGTACCGTCACTGAGATGTCACTTTACTTTGTTATACTGTACGCAGGATCATTCAGCAGAGACACCCTCCGGGTGTACCTTTATGCCGTGTAAAGTACGGCAGACAGAGGAAAGGAGAGAGTGACATGGAAATACTAAGATGTGAAAATGTCCGAAAGGTATATGGCTCTGGAAATAATCAGGTCGTGGCGCTGGATCACATTAACCTGTCCGTACAAAAAGGAGAATTTGCGGCGATCACAGGGGCATCCGGCTCGGGAAAATCTACCTTGCTGCATATTTTGGGAAATGTGGATAAGCCGACAGAAGGAAAGGTGCTGATAGAGGGAACGGATCTGGCTGCCATGAACCGGACACAGGCAGCCATCTTCCGGCGCAGGAAGGTCGGGCTGGTTTATCAGTTTTATAATCTTATCCCCACCCTTACCGTCCGGAAAAATATTCTCATGCCGCTTCTGTTAGACAAGCGCAAACCCAATAAAGAATATTTTGAGCAGATTGTGCATTCGCTGGGGATCGAAGATAAACTGGACGCGCTGCCCAGCCAGCTGTCCGGCGGACAGCAGCAGCGTGCCGCTATCGCCCGCTCTTTGATTTACCGCCCGGCGATCCTGCTTGCCGATGAACCGACTGGCAATTTGGATCGGAAAAACGGAGAGGAGATTATTGACCTGCTGAAATTGTCTAACCGTAACCTGGAACAGACGATTCTTTTGATCACCCATGATGAAAAGATTGCATTGGAGGCGGATCGCATCATTACCATAGAGGATGGGAACATCGTCGGCGATCATTTCCGTAATACAGCCGAATGGCATAAAGGCATCCTTGGGGAGAAAGGGCGGTGAAGGATATGTGGAAAGACTATTCGATAGGCTTTATCAAAAGGAACCGGGCTTCCAGCGTATCCGTTCTGGTGGCGGCGTTTATCTCTGCGCTGTTTCTCTCTTTGCTGTGCGGTTTGTTTTATAACTTCTGGAATTATGAAATAGAATCCGTTGTTTTAGAAGAAGGAAACTGGCAGGGACGCATCAGCGGGGTGTTTGAAGAAGAGGATGTGAATGAAATTGAAAATTTCGCCAATGTAAAAACGGCGGCAGTCAATGAAGAGTTATCAGACGGGCAGACGCTTGTAGTCGATATTTGCTTTGATGACATGCGGGCTGTGTATCAGGATATGCCTCTTATCGCCCGGGAGCTGGGCGTTCCGGAAACTTCCGTATCGTATCATGAATCACTGTTGTCAAATTATTTCATCCACGATCCGCAGGATGGCAATCCGCCCTTATTGATGGCTTTTTATCTCTTCGTACTCCTGCTCGTATCGGTGTCTTTGATTTTAATCATTCATAATTCGTTTGCTGTATCTATGAATGCCCGCGTACATCAATTCGGCATTTTTTCCAGCATTGGAGCGGCGCCGGGGCAGATTCGCAGCTGTCTCTTACAGGAAGCAGTGATGCTTTGCGTGCTTCCGGTTTTGTTCGGAAGCTTTATGGGAATTGCTTTGACTTTTGGAACCATCCAGGCAGTCAATGTTCTCGCGGATGGCATTGCCGGCAGGCATGAAGCTGTCTTTACCTATCATCCGCTTGTGTTTGCCGTCACGATTCTGGCCTCATTTTTGACGGTGCTGGTTTCTGCCTGGCTGCCAGCCAGGAAATTAAGCAGGCTGACCCCGCTGGAAGCCATAAAAAATACAGGGGAATTACAGCTGAAACGGAGAAAAAAGTCCCGCATTCTCGCGTTTTTATTTGGAATCGAAGGGGAGCTTGCCGGGAATGCGCTGAAAGCACAGAAGAAGTCCCTGCGAACCGCTGCGCTGTCGCTGACCCTTTCATTTCTGGGCTTTGCCCTGATGCTGAGTTTTTTTACGCTCTCTGGAATCAGTACAGACCATACCTATTTTGAACGTTACCAGGATGCCTGGGATGTGATGGCGGTGCTTGAGGATACAAAGCTCGAGGATTTTTCTTATACGGATGAAATCCATGCGTTGGCGGATACAGACAGCGTGATCTATCAAAAGGCAGGCGCCATTTGCTCTGTTCCAATGGATGCTGTCAGCGAAGAAGTAAAAAGCCTGGGAGGCCTGGAAGCAATCGCCGGAAGTGATGTCCGTATGGCGGATGGAAGCTATACCATTCAGGCTCCGATTGTTATTATGGATGACCGCAGCTTTGCCCTGTACTGTGGGCAGATCGGCGTTTCTTCAGCAGAGAACGGGAGCGTTGTTCTGAACCGTATCTGGGACAGCACAAACAGCAATTTCAGATACAAGGAATATGTCCCGTTTTTGTCAGAGAGCCAGGACACGATAACTCTGCGGAACCAGGAAGACGCGGACGCGGCTGTGACGCTCCCGGTCCTTAGCCTTACGCAGGAGACGCCGGTTTTGCGGGAAGAATACGATAACTATACTTTAGTTCAATTTGTGTCCCTTTCCACCTGGAAGCAGATCCAGGAAACGGTTGGAGATGCGCAGCCAGACACCTATATCCGCATTCTCTCGGAAAAAGAGAGGACTTTGGCGGAACTAAGCGCGATTGAGGCTGAACTGACGAATGTGCTGGGACAAGACATTGCTTTCGAGGCAGAAAACCGGGTTCAGGAAAAGATAGACAACGATGCCATGCTGAACGGATACAAGCTGGTAGTCGGGGCGCTGTGTGCGCTGCTGGCCTTCATCGGGATCGCCAATGTGTTTTCCAATACGCTGGGATTTATCCGGCAGAGAAAAAGAGAATTCGCGAGATATATGTCCATCGGCATGACGCCGGAGGGTATGCGGAAGATGTTTTGGATCGAGGCTCTCGTCATCGCGGGCCGCCCCGTTCTAATCACGCTGCCGGTTACCGCTGTGTTTGTGTGGCTGATGATAACGGCAAGCTGCCTAAACCCAATGGAATTTTTGGCGGCAGCTCCTATCGTTCCCATCCTGCTTTTTATCGCAGCGCTTTTTGGCTTTGTCGCACTGGCGTATTACCTGGGCGGCAGGCAAATTCTAAAGTGCGATCTGGCAGAAGCGCTGCGGAGCGACTATATGATATAAGCCAATGTGAAAATTGCGCTGGCGGCGTCGTAATCACAGGGTATTTCGCGCCGGATGATGAGAAATTCAGCAAGCGAAAATGACGGTTTTTCCCAGATCCCTGATAGAAGAAACCGTTTCCGGATCCGCATTTTTATTTGTAACATAATAGTCTGCATTTCGCAGGTTCGCGATTTTAGAAAAGCCTTCAAAGCCAAATTTGGAAAAATCAGCAGTGATGATGGTTTCGTGGGAGCGCTCCATCATCATACGGCAGACGGCGGATTCTTCCGCGTGATAGGTGGTGATCCCGGCCTGGGCGTGGATGCCGTCGATGGAAAGGATGGCCTTGTCCGCCTTGTATTGCCTTAGCTGCTCCAGGGCAGTATTTCCATAAGAGAAGGAATACTGCGCGTTTACTTCTCCGCCCAGCAGGATGACGCGGAAGGTGGGGCAGGCAGCCAGTTCCACCGCCACGGCCATGGAATTCGTCACGATGTTCAGGCTGTTCAGTTTTTTCAGTTCCATGGCGGTATACAAGGTGGTGGTGCCGGAATTGATCATCAGGGTGTCCCCGTCATTTATCAGGGCGGCTGCGGCGCGGGCGATTTCTGTCTTGGCCTCCAGGTTATAGTGCTTTCTCTGCTGGGCGTCCATAGTGAAGAAGTTCCGCACGGTCTGGACCGCGCCGCCGGTCACGCGCCGGAGGTACCCGTCCTTTTCCAGGGAAGCCAGATCGCTGCGGATCGTGACAGGGGAGGTATGGAACAGTTCGCTCAGCTGTGTGACCTTTACCTGGCCGTCCTGGGCTAAAAGCTCCAGGATACGCTTTCTTCTTGCGTCTATTTTTAATTCATGCTCCATTCCACACATCCCCCATTAGCATTTTTGGGGCGGCGGCCCGGAAGCTGGCTCCGGGCGCGCAGCCTTTTTCAAATCATAGCATATTCTGTACCTTCTCGCAATGGCCGGAGTTCAGCCGTTTCCCCACCGCGCCGCCTGGATGGTTCAGGGCAAATTCTTCGTTCCTGTAATCCGTCTCCTCGAGCACTGCGGTCTGCAGCGCGTCAAATACCGAGGACAGGGCGATAAAGCTGGAGGTTCCCTGGCTGTTGTACTTATCTGTTTCAGAGGTGACTTTCATAGGAAGGACAATGTCAGACTGTATGGCCAGAGGAGAGCTGAGGTTCTCGGTAACGCCAATGATGACCGCCTGCTTGGCATGGCAGATATCAAGTATTTTAAAAAGCTCATCCGTCTTTCCACCACGGGAAGCCCAGACCAGGACGTCGCCGCTTTTCAGAAAGCCGGAAGCCCCATGGATCGCCTCGGCGGGAGACAGGAAGCGGGCAGGCCGGTTGATGCAGCACATGGAATGGGCGAAGTGGCGGCAGGCGATGCCGGAATGTCCGCAGCCGGTGGCGGCAATCCGGGGAGCCTGGGACAGGACGTCTACGGCCCTGGAGAAGGCCTCCATATCCATACAGTCCCTGGTCGCCAGGATAGAATCACTTTCGATCCGAAAAGCATTCAAGATCTGATCTCTGATTTCTTTTTTCATAAAAACCCTCCTTTTCATAAAAATATTCCTAAAAATACTACAGATCGGTTTATAAAATTATCATACATACTTTCTTTATATATTTCAATAACTTTCAAAAACTTTTTATATAGAAAATAATATTGACAAATAAACTTTCTAAAACTATACTGAGGGTATAAAATGCGGAAAACCATAAAAGGAGGAAAAGGCATGGAATTCAAAGTAGTTCAGAAGGAGCTGGAACTGAAGTCCCGGGGATGGATCCCCACGTTTCATGATGTGACAAGGGAAGTGCTGGAGATCGTAAGGGAATCCGGCGTGAAAAATGGTACGGTGTGCGTCACTTCCCACCATACGACCTGCTCTGTGATGGTGCAGGAGGCATCCCATGATATCGACAGCTTTGATCTGGAATATCTGCAGCATGATTTGCTGGACATCATGCGCAAGCTGATCCCGGATTTCAGGGAGGAGGGCCAGTACCGCCATCCGGGGCCGATCCATGCGCAGTTTGGGCGCTATGTGAATGAGCCTGGAAATTATACCAGCTGCAATACGGACGGCCATCTGCGCTCCGTGTTTTTTGGCCGGAGCGAGACGCTGACGATCAAAGACGGGGAGGTAGATGGAGGAGAATTCGCGCATATCTACTTCATTGACTGGGATCAGGTGCGCGCCCGCCGCCGGCAGCTGAACGTGACGGTGATGGGGACGACGGAAGACGTAGGGGATCGGAAATACCGGAACGGAGAGGTTCTCAATACACTCCGGCAGTATACAGATGAGGAAAAAGCATACAAGGAAGAATTTGATTACCAGCTTGATCACAGGACGACCTTTGAGCAGATGAAAAACGTACCAAAGATATAAGAGGGAAGGCGAAAAAAATACCGCCTGCGGCCGGAGGAGGCCGCAGGCGGTATTTTCTGAAAGGCAGAAAAAGATTATTTTACGCCAAAGATTCTCGCGGAATTTCCGTAGAAAATCTTATAGATATCTTCCTTTGACAGGCCGAGGGCATCCGTGGCCTGCCTGCAGGCCGCGATCTCTTCGTAAATGAAAAAAGTAATTTTCTCCGCTTCGGGATATGGAATCTCCCGCATGTGCGGGTCGGCGGAGACATCACCCAGCGAACCGGCGGGAATTTCGTTGATATAAAAACCGTTTTCCACGACACGGCGGGCTTTCATGCGGAAAATGGGAAAATCTGACCCGTAGATAAAGCGCTCCGGCCCAAAATAGCGCAGAACCTGTTCCATGACGTAGATATTTGTATTGGCCGTGAAATCCCAGACCGTTTTTTCTGTGTGTTTCAGGTATTCCAGGCCGTTCCCGATGTCTTCATTGGCGTAAGCCCTTCCCAGATGCGCCACCAAGAGCTGCAGGTTCGGATAATTCTGCTCGATTTCATAAAGCTGTACATAATTTACCGGATCTGCCAGCCGCCTGGAGCGGGGGATATGCAGCTGCACCACCCAGCCGTGCCGATCCGCCAGGGAGAGGTGTTCTTTGGGAAGGAAATCGTAGATGCGGATCTCGCTGGTCGGGATATAGGAAGGGGAAAATTCCAGGTACACCTTAAGCCCTGCGAAACCGCCCTCCAGTACGGCTTTCTCCACTTCCCCGGCAGGCTGCTCCGGCCGCGAGAGATAGAGGGCAGGAAGCTGGTACTGCGCCGCTTTTTCCCGGACATATTCGTTAGATTGTATAGGGTCCACAGCGATGTTTACATAAGAATAGAGAACCGGAATCACTTCTTTGCCGGGGAAGAGTTCCCGGTTGGTCTCCAGGAGATCCTCTACAGAGTTATCCTGGGCCACCATTTCAGGCCAGGCACAGGAACGGCTGGCCGAAGCATGGCCTGTGACAAATTGTTTCAGCCATACATGGTTGTGGCAGTCGATGAATCTGCTGGGAAGATAACCGGACAGGTTCTTTTCATAAAATTCCCGATCGTAGGGGGTTACGTTTAAAAGCGCCATGACAAGCCTCCTTTGTGCTGCAGCTTTCTGTAAGCTGATGTATTTGCTGTGATTTTTAAAATCTCTGGCTTTATTTTAAGACTGAAACACTCAATAGTCAATGAAAAAAATGAATGAATCGGTCAAAAAATGAAAAAATTTATATACATTCCTGTAAAAGCATGATATAATCAATAAATGCAAAATAGAAACAACCGAAAATGCAAAAGAGAAATTGGGGGATATTATGAATTATAACCGGGAACAGGCGCTGATGAATAAGCTGAGAATGAAAGGGAAGCTGGAATTGACGGAAGTGACGGATTTTCTTGATATTTCTGAATCCACAGCCAGGAGGCTTTTTTCCAAACTGGAAAGGGAGGGCAAGGTGATCCGGGTGCATGGCGGAATCCAGCTTCCGGGGAAAAATCCGCTGGAGTATTCTTTTGAACAGGTCGTCCAGACCCATATCGAAGAAAAAAACGCCATCGGGGCGCGGGCCTGCGATCTGCTCCAGGATGGAGACGTGCTGTTTTGCGACACAGGAACCACAGTCCTTTGCTTTTGTATGGAGCTGGCAAGGCGAATGGAGGAAAACCCCTTTGAACTGCGGGTGTATACGAATTCCCTGGCGAATTTCGAGATTCTCTCCCAGGTGGTCCCGATTACGCTGATAGGCGGGGAGTACCGGGTGCATAGAAAGGACTTTGCCGGATATCTGACAGAGCTGGCCATTTCCAAGGTGCATTTTACCAAGAGCTTTCTGGGAACGGACGGCTGTGATATGCGCCAGTTTTTTACTACCACGGATTTTGATACAGCCAGGATGGATGAGACGGCCATGAGGAATTCCGATGAGACGATTATTCTGTGCGGCTCTGACAAATTTTCTTCCTGCGCCCAGGTGGGCTATGCGGCGTTTTCTGATATCGATAAGATTATCACGGACGGGCACATCACAGAGGAGACGCGCAAAGAACTGGAATCTTTTGGAATGGAAGTTATCGTAGCGCCTGTATGAGGGAAAAGAAGATGTATGTAATTGGACTGGATATTGGGACGACATGTACGAAAGCCCTGCTGGCAGACGAAAATGGCCGGGTGGCGGCGGTGGGGAGCAGCGGCTATCCGCTGATTTCCGAAGGAAGCCATATTGAGCAGAGGGCGGAAGACTGGATCGACGCTTCCGTGGCGGCGGTCCGTGAAGCGGCCAGGGGTATCCATGCGCGGGAAGTGGCTGGGATTTCCCTGTCTACTCAGGGCGGGAGCACCGTGGCGGTAGATAGAGATGGAAATTTCATTGGGAACGCGGTGACCTGGATGGACAGCCGGGCGAGAAAGGAAGCGGCTGAGATCGAAGAGGAGCTTGGGGAAAGTTACATCTACCACACCAGCGGATGGAAGATAAATCCCGCGCTTGACGCGGCGAAGCTTCGCTGCCTGAAAAAGGAGGAGCGGTACAAAAAAGCGGATAAGTGGCTTTCCACCCTGGAAGTGATGAACCATTTCCTGACAGGCGAAGCGGTGATTGATCCCACCAACGCGGCCATGCGTCAGCTGTACGATATCGAAAGGAACTGCTGGGATGAAAAGCTGACGCAGGCGGCAGGCGTCGGAATGGAGGAGCTTCCGGAGATCCGGCCGACAGGGGCTTTCGTGGGGAAGCTTAGGAGAGAAGCGGCGGAACGGATGGGCCTACCGGAAGGGATTCCCGTGTTTAACGGGGCGCACGATCAATACTGCGCCTCCATAGGGGCAGGCGTCGTAAAGGAAGGGGAGATGCTCCTGTCTGCGGGAACCACCTGGGTCTTGATGGGAATCGGGACAAAGCCTCTTTTCACAAAGAGCTTTATAGCTCCAGGCAAGCATCCCGTGGAGGGGCTGTATGGCGCGATTGCCTCCCTTGTATGCTCAGGCGCTTCCCTGCAGTGGTTCAAAAATGAGTTCCTTCCGGAAAGCTTTGACCGGATGAATGAAGAAGCGGCTTTAAGAAGGGACAAGGTGAAGGATTTGTTCTTTTATCCCTATTTGTCGGGAGCGAATTACCCTATCTGGAACCTGGACGCGAAAGGGGCGTTTACCGGGCTTACCCTCGCGCACGACCGCTTTGACCTGGCAAGAGCTATCATGGAGGGCGTGGCTTTCGGCGTAAGGAGGGGCCTTGCGGACTTTAAGGAGAATGGCTGCGAGATCCGGCAGATTGTGATCATGGGCGGGGCGTCCAAGAGCCCGCTCTGGTGCCAGATGATTGCTTCCGTCACAGGAACGCCGATCTTCAAACTGGAGCAGTCAGATGTATGCGCGGCCGGCGCCGCTATGATTGCCGCCTGCGGCTTGGGACTGTTTGCAGACTTTAACGAAGGGGCAGAAAAGATGGCGCGTATCGCGGAAGCCTACTGGCCGGATGAGGAAGAGCGCGCATTTTATGGGGAAAAATACGGTAGATATGAGAAAATGTGGGGGTTGATGCAGGAATATTATAACGGGATGGAAATTAGGTAACTGTACTTGGGGAAGTATGTATAAAGACTGCTGGGTGCTGGATCCTGGCAGTCTTTTTTGATGTACATGGCAAGCGGTGTTCCCTGTCCGGACAGAAGTGCAGGGGCTGTGACAATCCAGATATTGAATGAAACGGTCAAAAATACGGTTGACAAATGAATGATTCAATCTTATCATAAAGATAATAAGATTGGAAAAGGAGGAACGCAATGAAACCAAAAATCAGAACGCCTTACTTTGAGATAGGCACGAAGAACTACATTTATGGCGACAAAGTGCTGGAATATGCCAAGGCGGCAGATGCGGCGGCGGAAAAATATGATATTGATGTGCTGTTCATCACGCCCAGCACGGAAATCCGCAGGGTTGCAGAGAACACGAAGCATCTAATTATACTGGCGCCATATATGGACACTTTAAGGCCGGGGCGGGGAATGGCGGACATTCTGCCTGAGGGACTGAAAGCAGCAGGCGCCAAAGGGGTTGTCGTCAACCACTGTGAAAAGCCGATGTCCATCCCTGCGATCAAAGAAACGATTGACCGGGCGCGGGAGTTGGACTTTATAGTGTTTGCCTGCGCGGATTCGCTGGATGAGGCGAAGGCGATTGCCCAGCTCCATCCGGATATCATCAATCCTGAGCCGACAGAACTGATTGGCGGCACAGGAAAAGGGGTCAGCAGTATGGAATATGTACGCGGCAGTATCGAGGCGATCAAAGCAATCGACCCGGATATCATGGTAGAGCAGGCTGCCGGGATTACGAATGGACAGCAGGTGTATGACTTTATCATGGCTGGCTCGGAAGCGGCGGGAGCGGCGTCTGGAATTATGAACGCAGAGGATCCGCTGGCAATGATAGATGAGATGGTTGGGGCGGTAAGAAGGGCTGCGGATGATTTAAAAAGAATGGGGAAGTGAGGAGAGGCTTATGGTATACAGGGAAGAGATTAAGGTCATGTCCAATCATGGGGTTCCTACATTTCATGATGTGACGGCTAAGGTAAAGGAGATTGCGGCGCGCTCGGGAATTTCAGACGGGATTGTGGTGGTATATTCCCACCATACGACCTGCAGCGTCATTACGCAGGAATGCGCCTTTGATATGTCTATGACGGGCCTGGAAACGCTGCAGCAGGATCTGATAGACGTCTTTGAGAAAATTGTGCCGACCCAGAGACGGGAGGGAATGTATCTCCATCCGGGAGAAAAGGCCATTGTGTTTGCGGCGGAGCACGGGGAAAATCTCAGGGGCTGCCATAACACAGACGCCCATCTGCGCTCTTCTATTATAGGAAGGAGCGAGACGGTTGTGCTGATGGATGGGACGCTGGATCTGGGTGAGTTCGGTTTTATTTATTTTATTGATTTTGATCAGACCAGGGCCCGTGAGCGCACGGTGCAGGTGCAGGTAATTGGGGATTAGTATCGGGGGCTGGAATATGGAGATAAGGGAAAAATATGTACATACCCGAAACTATGGATGCCGGATCCGCCATTTTATCCGGGACGGCCTGCGCATGGTGTCCATAGAAAATAAGCTTATCAAGGCTGTGTTTGCGCTGGACAAGGGAGCTGATATCCTGGAGCTGGTCTATAAACCGGAAGACGTGGATTATATGTGGCACTCCTTTAACGAACTGAAGAATATCCGGCACCAATCCACGGTGGCACCGGAGGATGGCAATTTCCTGGACAGCTATGCGGGGGGCTGGCAGGAGCTTTTCCCCACCTATGGAAGTCCTGCCTCCCTGCAGGGCGGCAGGATTGGCATCCATGGAGAGGCCTGCCTGTATCCATGGGAATGTGAGACGCTGGAAGACACCCCGGAATGTGTACAGCTTAAGTTTACCCTGCGCACTATCCGGACTCCCTTTGTCCTTGAAAAAACGGTTTGCATCACGGAAGGAAGCGCAGTCCTTAAGATGCGGCAGAAAGTGACAAACGCAGGGGCTGTGGCCCAGGAATTTATGTGGGGCCACCATCCGGCCTTTGGCTGGCCTTTTATCGATGAAAATGTGCAGATTAAACTGGCAGGGGAACCGGACATCGCTGCGGCACCTGGGGCGGCAGGAATTTCTTTTGCAGAACCCGCTGTGGGGAAATGGCCGTTTCTCAAGAAAGCAGACGGTTCTCTGGCGGATATGAGCAGGGCTTACACCCATGAAGATAAAATATATATGGAATATGGGATATCGAGGCTTACGGAAGGCAGATATGAAGTAATAAATGAAAAGCTGGGCCTGGGAATCCGTATGGATTGGGATCTTTCCATATTCCCTTACGTATGGGTATGGGGGATGTACTGCGGAAATGAGAACTATCCCTGGTTTGGCCGTGCTTATACCTTGGCTGTGGAATTGTGGTCTTCTATGCCGGGAGATTTCAGGGAGGCGTCTTTAAATGGGACAACCCTGAAGCTGAAGGCTGGAGAAAGTATGGAGACGGCAGTTTTGGCTGAACTTTTCCGAATTTGAGTGATAAAGTCATGGAAAATGATTAAATCATTCAAAAATATATTGACAAATGAGTGAATCGGTCGTATCATAAAAGCATGAAACAGGAGAGCGGCAAGGTGATTTAGAATAAAACATATTATGATATGATCTTTATTCCAAAACTCTAAGGGAACACAATTCAGAAAATAGATTGGGGTCAATAAATGATGAGAAAGATAGACGTAATTTCTTTTGTAGGTGAAGATTTTTACAGCAGCCAGGCACCGGAAGCCCTTTTGCGGGAGATGGACAGAAACCATGTGGAGCGCACGATGATTGCCCCGGTGGAAAAATATACTGCCGTCTACAATGAGGAAGGGAATCGTATGGTTGCCGATATCTGCAGACGGTGGCCGGATCGTTTTCTCGGATACGCGGTATGCAGCCCTTGGCGCGGGAAACAGGGAGAGAGGGAGCTTAAAAGAGCTTTGGAGGATGGATTGACAGCTGTGTATTTTAATTCGGCAGTCCAAGGCTTTACCATCAGTGATGATATTGTGGATCCGCTGATTGCTGTCTGCGCGGAATATCAGGTGCCAGTCTATTTCCATACGGGTACGCCGGCATATGCCCTCCCGTTCCAGCTGCATTTCCTGGCAGAGCGTTTTCCGGAGGTGATGTTTATCATGGGACACAGCGGAGCGAATGATTTTTCCGGGGACGCGCTGCCGGCGGTATGGGGAAGTCCGAACATCCTGCTGGATACCAGCCTGAATTTAGGAGTGTCTATCAGGGCGCTTGCAAAAAGCGAGCCGGACAAAGTAGTTTTTGGAAGCGCGGCTCCCAGAAGCAGGCTGGGATATGAGATACAGCGGGTAGAGGAAGGGATAAAGGATATGGAAACCCTGGAGAAGGTTTTCAGCGGAAATATATTAAAGATCCTGAAACTTTAGAAGGGAGATACGGTGCGATGATCGATACACATGGGCATGTAATGGGAAAAGGCTATCCTTTAGGCTCGGATTATGCGATTGCTGCAAAAGAAATGCTGGAAGTAATCGACAGGCATGGTATCAGCCAGATCTGGCTGAGCCACTGCAATGCAATGGCATTTGACGATTCGGTTTACAACAGAGAACTCTATCTGGAATATGTAAAGCCATATCCGGATCGGTTTGTGGGGTTTGCCTGCGTGGATCCCTTCAAGGGGATGGAACACTGCAGGGAGGAAATCAGGCGCTGCGCGGAGGAGTACGGATTCAAGGGCATCAAAATTCACAGCTGGATCCAGGGATTTGCGATTCATCATCCCATTCTCTATGACGTGCTGGAAAAGGCGGGAAGATACGGGATGCCGGTGCTTTTCCATGACGGAACCCCGCCTTACGCAGATACCTCCCAGATAGCGGGAATGGCAGAACGGTTCCCGGAGGTTCCCGTGATCCTGGGACATGCGGGCCTTTACGATTCGTACCGGGCTGCCATCAGCGCCAGCCAGCAGCTCGACAATATTTATCTGTGCCTGGTGGGCAGCACAATCCAAAGCATTGCAGAGATGCTTAAGAAGGCCAGGAGGAACCGCATTCTGTTTGGCTCAGATTTTTGCTTTGGCAATGACCCGGACGTATACCAGACCCTGATTGACGACAGGCTGGATTCTCTGCGCGAGGCGGCGGACGGCGAGAAAATTGATGATATTTTGTATGGCAATGCCGGACAAATTATTAAATAACCAAATTCAAAGGAGGAAAAGGAATGAAAAAAGTATGGGGAGTTTTACTGGCGGCGGCTATGGTAATTGGGAGCATGGCTGGATGCGCGTCATCCGGGGAAGAACAGACAGAAGCTGCGCCTGCAGCGGAAGGGGAAGGCACTGCAGCGGCGGAGGTAAGTGAAGATGAGACGTATGTCTACATGTGCCCTCTGTCCAGCCTTGAGTATTGGCAGGCATACCGCGTGGGCCTGGAGGACGCCTGCGCGGAGCTGGGCGTGACAGCGAAGTTTGTGGGCGATGATGGCATCGAAGCAGATGCCATGTGCGCGGTTCTTGAGACATTGATTAATGATCCCACCACAGCGGGCATTATGACAAACGGACATTTCCCGGAAGCGTATGAGCCGTACTTTGTCCAGGCATTGGAGAAGGGGATCCCTGTGGTCTATACAGGCGGCGGCTGCGAGACCCCTACCGTCGCAATCACGACTTTGGGAAGCGATTACGTGGAGTATGGGGCGCTGATGCTGGATCAGGCAGCGGAAGCCTGCGGCGGAAAAGGGCAGGTGATTGTATCCCAGGCTCTGGTATCAGGCGGAACCCCGGCACAGCAGGTTATGGAAGGTATTCATAAGCAGATTGAAAATTATCCTGACATGGAGATTGTCGCGGAAGTAGATGATCAGTCTGATGCCGCAGTGGCGGCAAGCAAGATCGGCGCAGCCCTTCTGGCAAATCCGGATACGGCGGTTATCATTGGCTGCCAGGCTCCTTCCGGAATCGGCGCAGTGACAGCTGTAAAGGAAGCAGGTATGGGCGATCAGGTAAAGATTGTATGCATCGACCGTGACGCGGCGACATTGGAGTACATCAAGAGCGGCGATATCTATTCGACGGTCGCAGGAAAGCAGTACACAGAGGCTTATTATGGAACAAAGATCTTATACGATTACAGACATGGTTCCAAGCAGGCGTTCTCTAATGATGATACGGAAGCAGGCATGGTGATTGCCCCCAGCTTTATCGATACAGGTTCCCTGATCATTAATCAGGATAATGTTGACTATTTCCTGGATTTCAGCTACGCGAAATAGGAAGGGGACAGACTGGCTGATTGAGAAACGGATGCGGGGAGCAGGTGCTCCCCGCAAATAAGATATAGCAGAGGAAGGAGGGACTAGCTTTTGGAAGACTATGTACTCAGGCTTGAGGACATTACCAAGGAATTTCCTGGTGTAAAGGCCCTGGATCGCATGCAGTTCCAGCTGAGGCGGGGAAGCATCCACGCACTGATTGGAGAAAATGGCGCGGGCAAGTCTACGCTGATGAAGGTGCTATCAGGAGTATACACACCGGATGCAGGAAAGATTATTCTGGATGGCGAGGAGATAAAAGTACAAAATCCCCTGGATGCTGAGAAGAAGGGAATCAGCATCGTGTACCAGGAGCTGTCTGTATTCCATACGACGACAGTAAGTGAAAACATATTTACGACAAATCCTCCCCGGAACAAAATGGGGATGATAGATTATAAAACCATGAATCTTGAGGTGCGGAAAATCCTGGATTCTTATGGGTTTACGGATGTAGACGAAAAAGCGAAGATGCGCAGTTTAAGCGTGGGGCGCCAGCAGATCGTGGAAATCCTGCGCGCAGTGCAGAGAAAAGCGAAAATATTGATTTTGGACGAACCGACTTCTGCCCTGACAGAATATGAGACAGAGGTCTTGATGAAAATTATGCGGACCCTGAACCAGGAAGGAGTCTCCATAATTTATATTTCCCATCGGCTGGAAGAGATTTTTGAGATTTGTGATACGGTGACGATCATGCGCGATGGATGTTATATTAAAACGCTTGATGTGGAGAAAACCTGTAAAGAAGAGCTGGTGAAATATATGGTCGGCCGCGATGTGGTCTACCAGTATGGGGCGGGAACCAGCGAGATCAAAGGAGAACTTCTCCGGGTAGAAAATCTTTGTTATAAGAAAGAACTGAAAAATGTTTCCCTGGTGCTGCACAGGGGCGAGGTGCTTGGCCTGGCGGGCCTGGAAGGCGCAGGGCGCACGGAGCTTTTGGAATGTATCTTTGGCGTGAAACGCCCTGAAAGCGGACACATTTACATAGATGGAAAAGAGGTACATATCAAATCCCCGGTAGCTGCCAGGGCCCACGGAATCGCGTATCTGACGAAAGACCGGAAAAATAAAGGGCTGTATTTGAGAATGTCTATTTCCAACAATATTCTGGCAAACAATGTGGATCGTTTTACGAAAAAGGGATTCATGCAGTTTGCTGCGGCCAGGAAGGATGCAGAAGAATACAGGGAAAAATTTGAGATCAAGACGCCGGATGTGGATAAGAAAGTATCCCAGCTGTCCGGAGGAAACCAGCAGAAAGTCCTCTTGTCGATGTGGATCAGCAGGGTTCCCCAGATCCTTTTAATTGATGAACCTACCCGTGGAATCGATGTGGGCACAAAGGAGTCCATCCATCACTTGATCCGCAGTTTTGCCAAAGAGGGAATGGGCGTGATTATCGTTTCTTCTGACATGCCTGAGCTGATCGGCGCTTCGGACAGGATTGTGGCCATGTATGAAGGGCGTGTATCCGGGGAACTGAAGCTGGAGGATATTAACGAGGAGAGAATTATGGCCCAGACATCGGGACTGGAGATAGAGTAAAGGAGAGTGGAGCATGAGTAATTTGGCAAATGAAGATGTCCGTGGACAGCACGGGATCAAGGGGATCATAAAAAAGATTTTCCAGGTTCGTGAGATAGTCATTTTTCTGCTGGTGGCGGTTCTTATTATCTTTATGGCTATGAGCAACGCACAGTTCTTAACCATTGCCAATGCCAGGATTATTGGAAACTATATGGCGACAGATATGATTATGGGCGCTTTTCTGACCATATCCCTGATTGCGGGGAACACAGACTTTTCGATTGGTTCCAATATGGGCTGTTCCGCTTTCGTCTGCGGCTTGATGCTGAACCATGAGTTCAGCATTCCGGTGGCGATTCTCGGAGGTCTTGTGACGGGCTGCCTGATAGGTCTTTTAAACGGCTTTGTCGTCAATAATCTGAAAGTACTGCCCATGATTGCCACGATGGGTACCTGGATGGCTTTCAAAGGAGCCGGTCTGATGATTATCAATTCCAGCACACTTTCCAATTTTCCGATAGAATTTAAGGCGATCGTGCAGGATGGAGATATCTTTGGGATTCCGATTCTCATTGTGGTAATGGTGATTGTTACCCTGATCGCGTCGTTTCTTTTGAAATATGTGTCCTTTTTCCATCAGGCATATTTTATCGGATCGAACAGAGAATCAGCGGAACTGTCCGGCATTAACGTAAAGAAATTCGTCTATATTCTGTATATCTTAATAGGGCTGTTTTCCGCGGTGGCAGGCGTGCTTTCTATTTCCCGATATGGCTCAGCGCCGTCTTCTCTGGGACAGGGAGTGGAATTCCGCGTCATTTCCGCCCTGCTGATTGGCGGGGTATCGCTGAACGGCGGCGAGGGATCTATCACAGGAACCTTCCTTGGCATCCTTCTGATGGCCCTGATCTCCAACGCGCTGACACTCTTTGCGATTGATACGAACCTGCAGAATGTATTAATAGGCTCTATCATGATTATTTCCGTGGCGATTGACGAGGCGAACAGGCGGCGCCAGAACTGACCGATATTTCACACAAAACGTGGGAAAGGGGTGTGTTGTTTGAAAGCGGTTGTAAATACGAAGCTTATACTGGAGGATGGGATTGTCTGGGATGGAGCCGTCACCTGGGAAGGGGGCCGGATTGTACAGGCCGGGTGGTCATCTGAGGTAACTATTCCGGAAGGGACAAAATGCATCGACGCAAAAGGACTTTACACGGCCCCGGGGCTTATCGATATCCATAACCATGGCTCTTCCGAATATCTGTTTTGCGACGAGCCGGAAAAATGCGCGGAACACTTTTTGAAGCATGGCGAGACGACTGTCCTTCCTACTTTTTACTGCAACCTGACCAGGGAGCAGATGCTGGAGGGAGCAAGAAAATGCAGGGAAGCCGCAAAAACGGGAGCAGGACGCATCATAGGCGGCATCTATATGGAAGGGCCGTATATGAACGGCAATGGGAGCAACCAGAAGTATATTCTCTGGAATGGAAAAATACGGGAAGAAGAATACGGGCCTTTGGTGGATGAGATAAAAGAAGATGTGAGGATCTGGGCGGTGGATCCGGCCAGGGAAGGAATCGAGGGCTTTATGGCCTATGTAAAAGGGAAAAACCCGAAGGCCATTTTTTCTATGGGGCATTCCTTTGCGACGGCTGCCGACTGCCGCAGGGTGAAAAAGTACGGGCTGCGGCTTCAGACCCATCATGGGGATTCTGGGAAAGCCCCGGGTTTCGCCCAAGGTACCATAGGGGCAGGATGCGATGAGTATACGCTGTACGATCCGGACATCTATGCGGAGCTTATCTGTGATGAAAACGGTATCCATGTACCAGCGGACATGATAAAGATGGTGGTCAGGACAAAGGGTGTGGAACGGATGATCCTGATTACGGATTCCATGCCCGTAAGCGGGGATTTTACAAATAATGAGGCGGAAGGAGTTGCCTGGGGCCCGGATCTGAATTATGACTACGAAGGCCATCTTGCGGGGAGCCATCTGACCCTTGACAATGCCTGCCGGAACCTTATGAAACATACGGGATATGGGCTCTGCCATGCTATCCGGTTTGCGTCTTTAAACCCGGCGAGGCTTCTGGGACTGGAGGAAGAGATAGGAAGCATCGAGGCAGGAAAGAGGGCAAACCTGATACTGATTGATGATATGGTCCATATACATTCCGTTATTTTGGATGGAGAAACCATGGTTCAAAACTAAATAAAAAGGAGGCACAAGGAAGATGGAAGATTGTTTACTGAAGGCACGGGAAGACTACCGCCTCATGTCACAGACAGGCGTAAAACAGTATGTGTTTCCCATGGATAGTGACCACAATGCTATCTGGGATGGGATGGTGACAAAGGATGGGGCTATGTATTTCTCCCTTGCCACAGAGCTGTCCACGGCAGGCTTTGCAAGATTGTACCGATATGATTTTGAGACGAATACGGCAGAGGAATGCTTTAAGGCGGAGGACGTGATTATGCCCTCTTACGAGGCTATCCGCGCCAGCAAATTCCATACCTCCATCAGCGAGATGGCAGATGGGAAGCTGGTTATGACGACCCATTCGACGGACAAGAGCCCGTTACATCCTGCCTGGATGCCCTGGGGATATTACCATCATGTATGGGAAGGCTATGCAGGTTCCAATATCATTATCTATGACAGAAGGACGGGAAAGGCTGAGAACCTGGGCATCCCGGTTCCGCATGAATCCATTTACGGGGCGCTCTATGACGCCAGGCACAATGCCTTGTTCTTTACCGGGTTTTTCCGGGGCCATGTCTATCGGTACGCCTTTGATGAGCACAGGCTGATTGATTTTGGCCAGCTTTCAGAGAATTTTACCTTCCGTCTCGTCTTTGATAAAAATGGCGATGTGATAGGAGCTTCCCGTTCCGGGTGGATGTATAAGATCAACGCGGAGACGCTGGAAGTGCAGGATTTGAATTACCAGCTGCCTCATAAGACGTATCCTGCGTATACGGGCGGAGATTTTAAGGAATTTGGCAACGGGGCAGTCGGGCCGGATGGCCGTCTGTATTTGTTTGTATTCTATGGCCGGCAGGTAATCGCATACGACAGCGATACCAATACATTTGAGAGTATGGGCGACTATCTGCCTGGTTACGAAAAGCATGCGGCGGATGAGACAAGAAACGGTGTGATCGGCATGGATTTCGACAAAGACGGCGTACTCTGGTATGCCGTGTACAGCCGCAACTGCAGCAGCGGAATCCGCGAGATCGGGATGCCTTCCTCCTTGTTCCGCTGGGATATCACAAGGGGCGGGAAACCGGAATGGATGGGAATTATCGGAACGCCAAAGAGGGCGGCCTGCTGGACAAGTGAGCTTTGCATTTCCTCTGAGGATATCATGTACATCACAGGATCCAACCACGCCACAGACGGACCCGATATCACAGCGGTGGATCTGAAGCAGTACCGGGAAGATATGTATCGTCTCTGCGAAGAAACGCTGGAAGATGAATACTATATGAATCCAGATTCGGAAAGATACCAGAAGATTGCTGATTTCCTTTACAAGCAGGACAAGTTTGGGGAAGAAAACAACTGGAAGGTAGAGATGGATCTGGCCAGCCAGCCCACCCGCTTGTGGAGAGCCCTGGCTCCGGATCACATAGAGGATTCTTCGGTAAAGGCGCTTTTCTGGGAGGACGGCACAACTCTGACAGGCGTGTGCGGAAGCAGTGAGAACGAGTATATCTTCCGGACAGTGGACGGGAAGCTCACGGAACTGATAGAGAAAGAAAAAGATCCGCAGCGCTGCAAAAAGCTGATGGACGCAAAGGAAAATCAGCCGGATATCAAGGGACTTCCTTACTATCCGGGAAGGCAGTATCTGGCAGCAGCATCGGCATCTGTGGACATGGGCGGAAAAACGATCGTGGGCACCAGGGACGGGATGCTCGCAGTGTGTGACGGGGATAAAGTATTTGGCCTTGGCCCGGCGGTATATAATGGCCCGATCCGTGACCTTTGCGTGACGCCGGATGGAAAGAAGGTATATGGCGTCGGCGGTCATGCAGATGACATGGGTATCGTATTTTCCTATGATGAAGAGAACGGGCTAAGGTGGCTGGGGCATGTGACCTATGACGCGCCTTCTGAATACAGCACCATCCACTGCCCGGTTATCACCTCTTGCGCCGTAAGCCCGGATGGAAAGAGGCTGGCGGTCGGTTCTGGCGGTCGGCTGGGACAGATTATTTATTATCAATTAAAATAATTTACCAATAGTTAATAAATGGCTTGAAAAGGAGAAATATTATGGCAAAAAATAATTACGAATTTGATTTTCAGCCGGCGGCGTGGCTTCCCTCCAGGGATGTAGAGATGCTGGACAGAGTAAGGAACATCAAGCGGGAAGATATGGAGTATACGAATGAAAATGGCTACAGCGTGCGCGTAGTTATGGATCCTACCATGATCCTGGTGCAGGACATCTTCCACAGGATTTATCTGAGCGACGTGGAGGATAAGCGCGTTACCATGATTTTCCCGAACCAGTGGCCTGCGGTATATTCGGCGGTGGCTGAGATGATTAACCGCTGCAATGTAAACTGCCGGAATGTGCATGCGTTTGCCATGGATGAATGGGCAGACCAGGACGGAAATGTGGCTCCCCTGACCTATGGGGCGGGGCTTGGTTTTTCCTTCCGGAAGCACTTTTACGGGAAAATCCGGGAAGATTTAAGGCCGGATGTGGAGCATTGGCATGTGTTTACCAACGAAAATAAAGGTGATAACGTATACTCTTCCCTGATTGAAGAGATCGGAGGCGGAGGGGCGGATGTCATCTATTCCGCTACCGGATGGCCCGGACATACGGCGTTTATCGATCCGTGCACGAAAGAGTTTCAGGCAGACAGTCTGGAAGAATTCTGTAAGTTAGGTTCCAGGCTGACGACGCAGATGCCCCTTACAATTTGTGAAAATTCCCTGTTTGCGCCCATGGGAGCGTCCGGGGACGTATGGGCGGTTCCGCCGCGCGCGGCTACCATAGGGCCGAGGGACGTGATGAATGCCCGGGAACGTTTTGAGATCCATACTTTCTGCAATCCGGGCGGCGATTCCTGGCAGAGAATGATTTCCAGGATTGAACTGTACGGGCCGATCTCTATGGAGTGCCCGGCTTCTATCATGCGGCTGAAAAAAGGCGTGTGCTATGTAAGCGAAGCGATTGCAAGGCCGTTTGGAAGCTGGACCAAGGATATTGAAGATTGGGAAGTTACAGCATTGTAAAACGCATAAGATTTTATTGACATTTATTGCCATACAGGATACGATAAAATAATAGGAGGGACTGTTTCATAAGGGTTCAAAGGAGAACAAAAGTGACATATATTGCGGGTGGGTATAAGATAACAAAATGTGATTTCGTGACGGAACAGCTGAAAGAAAGGATTATAACGGGGACGTATAAGACGGGTGAGAAACTGCCGAATGAGACAGCTTTATGTGAAAGCTTCGGCGTAAGCCGGATCACGGTCCGGGAAGCGCTGAAAAAGCTGAACATGATGGGAATCCTGGACATCCGGCAGGGCAGGGGAACCTTTGTAAAGCCAGTGGATTTGAGCCTGTTTATGAAACCGCTGTATCAGCTGATAGATTTTGAAGACGTCGATATTGAAAGCATTTATTCCGCAAGAAAATATCTGGAAACCGGGACGGCCAGTATGGCGGCGGAAAAAAGGACAGAAGAGGATGTTGCCCGTCTTGGAGAAATCCTTGGAAAACTGAAAGAAGCCATTGAGACGGAAGATCTGATAGCGATAGAAGGGTTTGACAGCCAGTTTCATTTGGAGGTTGCAAAGACAGCCAGAAATCCTATTTTGTATGCGTGCCTGGAGGCTATCGAGGAAATCAACAGAACCTGCCTGAAAAGATTCAGCAAATACCTGACGGTTTTGGATGACTGTTATGGGGAGCATTACCGGATCTTTGACGCAATCCGGAAAGGGGATGCGGCGGGGGCAAGCCAGGCGATGCTCGACCATACGCTCAGTTCCCAAAAAGTATTGCTGTAAGGAATCGTGGAATTGGAAAGGCTGCTTTTGTGCGTGGAATACACAAAAGCAGCCTTTCTTGACTGCCGCGCACAGGAGGATGGAGGATGCTATGTATGAAGTAAGAGAGGTAAAAGAAAACCGGAGAGCTTATATGGAGCTGCTGCTCATCGCGGACGAGCAGGAGGATATGATTGAAAAGTACCTTGACAGGGGAGAGATGTTCATCCTTTGCGACGAAGGGGTAAAAGCAGCCTGCGTTGTCACCCGGGAAGGGGATGAGGTTCTGGAGATTAAAAACCTTGCGGTCCTTCCTGCCTGCCAGCGCCAGGGGTATGGGAAAAAAATGATAGAGTTCCTGAAAGAACGCTACCAGGGCCGGTACAGATTCCTGCAGGCAGGGACAGGGGATTCGCCCCTTACCGTCCCGTTTTATGAAAACTGCGGGTTCTCCTATTCCCACACTGTGAAAAATTTTTTCACGGATCATTACAGGAACCCGATTATAGAGGACGGCGTCCAGCTGAAAGATATGATTTATTTTAAGCTTGAGTTATCCGAAGCTGGCAAGGCCCTGCCCTTATCTTAAGCAGGGCAGGCAGCGGAAATATTCTTTAGGACAGAGAGGGCAGCGCCGGTGTGCCAGGGGAGGAGTATCTTTGGCACACCGGCGCTGCGTCTGTTTAGAAAAATGTCTGCAGATCCATCTGCTTGGCCTGTTCCAGCAGGAATTTATACCTCTTTTGCACCGAATAAATTTCGTAAGTATAGCAGTCTATGAGATCTGGATCCACGACTGCCTCAAAGTTCGCGTAGGCGGTGTCCAGCGCGTTTTTTGTAAGATAAAGGTCTTCCAGGAGCTGGCGGCGGGAAAAGGATTCCCGGGCGGGCTCCTGCGTCTGTTCTTTCTTGAAAAGTCCCATGCCGTACCTCCGCTTTTTTGTGAGCGAATACCCCGGTTTTCCGCGTAAAAGCGGCCGGGCATATGTCGGTTACAGTATGAGTATAGGCCGGAATACTGGGATTTATACTAAAAAATAGAATATATTGGATAAAGCCTCATATAAATAGTAAAAAAACCGGGGACAACGGTTTATGAAAGTCTTAAATTTTCTTCTGCGCATGGTGTTTGGCGCGATTGGAATCCAGATTATCAACGCGGTCCTCATTTCACAAAATATTTCTGTGTTTGTGGGATTAAATATTCTGACCCTTTTGACAGTCGGAAGCCTTGGAATCAGCGGGCTGGGACTGCTTTATGGAATCGCGGCCTTCGGAATTTTGTGAGATTTTTACAATGGACAAATCAGGAAATAAATACTATACTCTACCTACGATCGATCAGAAAAATTCTTAAACCTGGCCAAGGCCGGTATCGGTACAGCCTGTATCTTGGGTTTGATTCAAACCACAATTCCTGTTTGTACATGGATGGGACATGGAAGGAAAGGAGGAGCGGCTTTATTGAATTTATTAACTCAATATTACAAAAGAGGAACAGAATTCCTGCTCCTGGCAGGAGGTTTTCTTGGGATTGAGTTATCAGTAAGTCTGGCGGCCGCGGCGCTGCTGTACCTGGGAGGCCCAGGTTGAGAGAGCGGCAGATAGCGGTATGCGGCAGGGAAGCGGATTACGCGAAACGGTTTGCCAAATTCGCGAATTCGCGCAGGGATGCCCTGTTTGCAGTACACGGGTTTTCGGACTGCGGCGAGCTTATGGCGTATACGAAAGAGCATCCGGTGGACATGCTTCTCCTTTCAGAGGAGTGCCTTTCGGAGCTTCCCGAAGATGGGAACTTCGGAAAGGTGATTCTTCTTTCGGATGCGGAGTACAGGGAGGATGGGAGCTATCCGGCGGTCTGCAGGTATCAGTCCTGCAGCCAGGTGCTGCGGCAGGCGCTGGCCATATACGCGGAACAGACGCCAAAGGCCCTGGGCGTGGCCCTGCGGACAGAACGGATGAAGCGGATAGGGATCTATTCGCCTGTGGGGCGTACGGGCAAGACCGGGTTCGCCCTGGCGCTGGGGAAAGAGGTGGCGAAGAAGAAAAGAACGCTTTATCTAAACCTGGAAGAATATTCAGGATTTGCGGCGCTCTATCCGTATGAGGACGGTTTTACGCTGTCGGAACTGATGTATTTCCTGAAGCAGGGGAAGAAAGCCTTTGCCTGCAGGCTGGAAAGCGTGATCCGGCAGATGGGAAACCTGGACTATATTCCGCCTATGCGCTCTCCTGTGGAGCTGCGCCATATCAGCCTGGAGGACTGGGAGGCTCTTTTGGAGGCGCTGGAGCGGGAAAGCAGGTATGAGGTGGCGGTGCTGGACTTAAGCGGCGCGGTGAATGGATTGTACGAACTTTTGGAACGGTGTGATTTCGTCTATACACCGACCGAAGAGGATGAGACAGCGAGGGCTAAGCTGGCGCAGTATGAGGACACCTTGCATCTGTTGTCCCTTTCTCCTGTCCTGGAGCGCACAAAAAGGCTGCAGCTGGACAGAGACTTGGGACTGGAGCTTCTGGCGAAGGCAGAAGGCAGGAGGTGGAGCGGGCCGTGAGGACAGACTGGGAGGAGCTTCGGGCAGGGCTTCGCGGGCGTGTCCAGGACAGGCTGGATCTGTCCCGGGAACTCCAGGATGAGGAGGTGCTGGCGCTGATAGATGAGGAAATCCTGCGGAAGAGCCAGGAAAGCTATCTTCTGCTGAATGAAAAGCTGCAGCTGCAAAAGGAACTGTTCAATGGGATGCGGAGGCTGGATATCCTGCAGGAGCTGATTGAAGACCCGGAAGTGACAGAAATCATGGTGAACGGGCCGGAGGATATTTTCGTAGAGAAAAAAGGGCGGCTTTTCCGCTGGGACAGGCAATTTTCTTCCCAGGCGCAGCTGGAGGATGTGGTTCAGCAGATTGTAAGCTTCTGCAACCGCAGCGTCTCGAAGGCCAGTCCCATCGCGGATGCCCGTCTGGCGGACGGCTCACGGGTCAATATCGTCCTGGATCCCGTGGCGCTGAATGGCCCGGTGGTCACGATCCGGCGTTTCCCGGAAGAGCCTGTGCGGATTGCCCAGCTGGTGGCCTGGGGTTCCCTGACAGCGGAAGCCGTGGAGTTTCTGAAAGCGGCGGTGAAGGCCGGCTATAATATTTTTGTGAGCGGGGGGACAGGCTCCGGGAAGACGACCTTTCTCAATGCCCTTTCAGAGTTTATCCCAACGACAGCCCGGATTATCACGATAGAGGATAATGCGGAGCTGCAGCTCGGCCGGGGGCGGAATCTGGTTACGCTGGAGGCGCGCACGGCCAACCTGGAAGGGGAGCGGGAGATTTCCATCCGGGATCTGATAAAGACGGCTCTCAGGATGCGGCCGGATCGGATTATCGTAGGAGAAGTGCGGGGAGCGGAGGCCATCGATATGCTCCAGGCAATGAATACAGGCCATGACGGCTCTCTAAGCACAGGCCATGCCAACAGCCCGCGGGACATGCTGAGCCGCCTGGAGACCATGGTGCTGATGGGGATGGATCTGCCGCTTATGGCTATACGCAGGCAGATTGCCTCCGGCGTGGATTTGATCGTGCACTTGGGAAGGCTGAGAGACGGGAGCCGCAGGGTATTGGAGATTGTGGAGACGGACGGCATGAGGGATGGAGATATCTGCCTGCATTCCCTGTTTGAATTCCGGGAAGAGGAAGGAGAGGGGAGGAAAAGCGGGGAAAGCGTGAAAGGCAGGCTGGAGAAAAAAGATGAGCTGCTCCACGGGGACAAGATGAGGGCGGCCGGGATCGGAGGCTGGTGAGATGGATTACAGGGATTGGCGGTTCAGCTGGCAGGAAAGGCTTAAGTACGGGCTGGAGGCCCTGGCGATGACAGGGATCCTGGCATTCTGCTTTTATAATTCTTTCTGGGCGCTTCTGGCATTCCCCCTGACGGCTTTCTGGCATTTTCGGGAAAAGAAGGAACAGCTGGCTGCAAGACGCAGGAAAGAACTCCAGCTTCAGTTCAAGGATGCGGTACAGGGGATGGCCGCGGCCCTTGCGGCGGGATACTCGGCGGAGAACGCCATCCGGGAAGCAGGCCGGGATCTGAGGCTGGTGTATCCGGAGAAGGCGGATATGGTGCAGGAGCTGGCGGCTATGCAGCGGAAGCTGGACGCGAACCAGACGGTGGAGGAAGTGATCCGGGATTTCGCGTGCCGGAGCGGTCTGGAAGAGGCGCAGACCTTTTCAGAAATCTTCGCGGTGGGAAAGAGAAGCGGAGGGGATCTGATCGCGATTATGAAAGACACGGCCCGCACAATCTCCCAGACGGTAGACACAGAGCGCCAGGTGGCTTCGGTGCTGGCCTCCCGGAAGTATGAGCAGAAGATTATGAATGTGATCCCTTTTGCCATGGTACTCTATCTAAGGTTTGGCTGTCCGGGATTTCTTGATCCGGTATACGGGAACGCGGCAGGGATTGCGGTGATGACAGGCTGCCTGGCTCTGTATCTGGCGTCGCGCTGCCTGGGGAAAAGGATGCTGGAGATAGAAGTATGAGGAAAGGATGAAGCAGGATTGGGAAGACGGGAAAGAAGATAAGGCAGGTAAAGCAGGGACAAAAAGGGAAGCGTTTCTCCCTGGCGGGATGGCTCTCTTCCAGGACGGGCGGCAGATATCCTGGCAGGGAAAAGGCGGAGGAATGCATGCGCCTGCTTACTACGGACAGGGATATCCGGGGACAGGCGGAAAAGTATTATGCGGATAAGCTCCGGCTTATGCTGGCGGTGCTGGGAGCTGGCCTTGCTTTGGCTCTGCTGCTGCAGCTGAACGCTGCCCGGGAAGGGATTTTGACAGAAGGGTATTTCCTTCCCAGGAGGGAAAAGGCTTATACACATACGCTTACGCTGTATACAGGGGAAGGAGAGAAGGAGAGCGTCACCGTGGAAGTGGAGCCGCGTAAGCTGACAAGAGAAGAGAGCAGGGAGCTTCTTGAAAAGACAGCAGCGGGTATGGAAAGCCAGATCCTGGGAGAAAATGCTTCCCTTCAGGAGGTGCGCAGCGATCTGAACCTGATCCGGGAGATTGCGGGGACGCCGGTTACAGTAGAGTGGGAGCTTGACAATTACGAGAGCCTGAACCTGGACGGAAGCCTCCGGCTGGAAAAGCTGACGGAGGAGGGAAGCCTGACGGAGCTGACTGCGAGGCTGACCTGCGGGGAGGAAGAGGAGATTTACCGGGCCGTAGTCTGTGTGTACCCTCCCCTTCTCACGAAAGAGGAAAAATGGAAGGAGACGGTGGACGAGGCGCTGGCAGAAGGCCAGGCGGAAAGCAGCCAGCAGGAGTTAAAAAAACTGCCGGAGGCAATCGAAGGCGCCCCAGTCCGCTGGGAGGACGCGCTTTCGTTTCCGGCCGGACCGGCGCTGCTTCTGGCAATGTTTGCGGCAGTGACGGTCTATGTGGGAAAGGACAGGGAGCTGCAAAAGCAGGTCAGGGAACGTGAACGCCAGATGAGCAGGGACTATGCGAGAGTGGTGAGCAAGCTGGTGCTTCTGATGGGCGCGGGAGCCGCCGTCCGGACGGCCTGGGAAATGATTGTGAAGGACTACCAGGAAAAAAAGGAAGCCGGACAGGTAAAACTTCGGTATGTATATGAGGAGATGGCCCTGGCCTGCCACGAAATGCACAGCGGGGTGGCAGAGACGAAAGCATATGAGAATTTTGGCATCCGCTGCAGGCTTCCCTGTTATCTGAAGCTTTCCTCCCTGCTGGAGCAGAACCTGCGCAAAGGCGGGAAGGGGTTAAGCCAGATCCTGAACGCGGAGATCGCGGAAGCATTTGAGCAGAGGAAGGACTGCGCGCTGAGCCAGGGGGAGGAAGCGTCCACGCGGCTTTTATTTCCGCTGGTGATGATGCTGGGGGCTGTAATGCTTTTGATCCTGGCGCCCGCGGTCATGTCTATGCAGGTATGACGCCAGGGAGGAACATAATTTGGACTACAAGCCGCTTAAGCGGAGAAAGGATGGACAGGTCATGAAAAATTGGTGGAAGCGCTTTTGGGTAGAAGAGGATGGAATCGGGACAGTGGAAATGATTTTGATACTGGTGGTTCTGATTGCCCTCGTACTTATCTTCAAGAACCAGCTTACCTCGCTGGTAAATGATATCTTTGACAAAATTACAAGCCAGAGCAGGCTGATATAAAAAGGCATATGGGTACCTGGAGATGGAAAAGGGGAGAGATCACCGTTTTCTTAAGCCTGATGCTGGCAGTGCTCCTGTTTTTCTTCCAGGCTGCGCTTCAGTCAGCCCGCTATGCCATGCTCCGCAGCCAGATGGAGGAGGCCCTGGAGCTGGCGGAGTACTCGGTGCTTTCGGAATACCACAGGGAGCTTTTAGAGCATTACGGCCTCTTTTACCTGGATTTAAGCTATGGGGGAGGCGCCGAGGATGCGGAATACTTAAACCAGAGATTTTCCGGCTTTCTGGAAAAAAACCTGGCAGGCGGAAGCGTGCTTGCCCTGGATACCTGGGATTACGCCAGGGCAAGCGATGACAAGGGGCTGGCTTATTATGAGCAGGCGGTGGCTTATATGAAGCAGAAGACGGGAGCTTCCCTGTTACAGAAGCTAAAAAGCTATGAAGAGTACGCAGGCCAGGCTCTTGGAAATGAGGCGGATTATAAAGAGGCTGATGTAAGGGAGAGCCAGAATCTGGAGGAGCTGAAGCGGCGGCGGGAGGAAGAGGAAGAACAAAGCACGCCGGATCCGGTGGAAAATGTAAACAGCCTGAAAGGCTCCAGCCTTCTGAACCTGGTGGTAAAGGAGCCGGATAAGCTGTCAGGAAAAAAAGCGGATTTGTCCGCCGTCCCGTCAGCCCGGTACCTTCTTTCTGGGGTTGGCGCCCGGGGGCGCAATGAGGCAGGAGCGGCGAATGACCTCTTTTTCCTGGCGTATCTGCTGGAGCATTTTCCGGACGCGGTAGAATATCTGGCAGACGGCAGGGAGAGCGGCGCCTGGCTGGACTATCAGCTGGAATATCTGATAGCCGGAAAGGATTCAGATCTGGCCAATCTGGAGGCGGTCTGCGGGCGTCTTCTGGCGATACGGGAGGGGATGAATTATGTGTATCTGCTCTCAGATACCGCGAAGGTGGCGGAGTGTACGGCGCTGGCGGCAGCCCTGGTGGGAGTGACGATGATTCCAGGACTGGTGGAAGCGGTCAAACAGGTACTTCTGCTGGCATGGGCTTTCGCTGAAAGTGTGCTGGATGTGAGACTTCTGCTGGGCGGAAAACGGGTGGCCTTTTATAAAAGCAGCGCTTCCTGGAGGCTGTCCCTTACAGGAGCGCTTGAACTTGGCTCCCTGTCTGGCTTTGATGAACAGGAGGATGAAGGAGGGCTTTTGTACCAGGATTATCTGGGGATCCTGCTTGCCCTGTCGGGGCGGGAAGGGAAAGCCATGAGGAGCCTGGATGCCATAGAAGGCGTTATCCGGGAGCAGGCGGGAGGCCAGTGGTTTTATATCGATCAGTGCGTAGATGCGTTCTGGATGCGGACTGTGTGCGCAGGGGAACAGGAGCTGACAGCAGAACGCTGGATTGCATACGAATGGTAACTTTTGTGCAGTAGAAAGGGGTGTACCGTGATGTTTTTTCGTACAGGGGTGTGTCTATCAGAATTCAAAGCTCTCCAGGCGGTGGCAGG